>NZ_JAJVKW010000004.1:600000-869833 GCF_024198255.1 Myxococcus guangdongensis | reverse complement strand
TCCGCCGGGTACCTCGCGTCCAACGGCACGTACGCCGCACCCGCCTTCAATATCCCCAGCAGCCCCACCAGCTGCTCCAGCGAGCGCTCCATGCACAAACCCACCCGCTCCCCCGCCCCCACTCCCAATGCCCCCAGGTGCCACGCCAGCTGATTCGCCCGTCGCTCCAGCTCCCCGTACGTCAGCGACTCCCCTCCCCACACCACCGCCTCCGCCTCCGGCGTCCTCCTCGCCTGCGCCTCCACCAGCTCGTGCGCGCAGACCTCGACGTGAGACTCCGAGGGCGCGGGGTTCCAGCTCTCCAGCGCGAGCCGTCGATCCGACTCCGTGAGCAACGACAACTCGGACAGGCGGACATCGGGCGCGAGCACCGCGCGCTCCAACAACCGCTCCAGGTGCGCGACGAGGCGCTCGGCCGACGCGGACTCGTACAAGTCCGTGCGGTACTCCAGCGTGCCCGTCAGCCCCGAGGGGGACTCGGTCAACGTCAGCGTGAAGTCGAACTTCGACGTGCCACTGTCCACGTCGAGCGGACGGAAGCGCAGCCCCGGGCTCTCCAGCGCCGCCATGGGCGTGTTCACCAGCACCAGCGCGACCTCGAAGAACGGCGTCCGCTTCGGCTGTCGCTCTGGCTGGAGCACCTCGACCAGCTTCTCGAAGGGCACATCCTGGTGCGAGTACGCGCCCAGCGTCGTCGCCCGCACCCGCTTCAGCAGCTCACGGAACGTCGGCGCTCCGTCCAGCTTCGTGCGCAGCACCAGCGTGTTCACGAAGAAGCCGATCAACCCCTCCGTGTCCGGCGAGGTCCGCCCCGCGACGGGAGCCCCCACGCAGATGTCGTCCTGCCCCGAGTAGCGCGCCAGCAACGCCTGCAGCCCCGCCAGCAGGCCCATGAACAGCGTCGCGCCCTCCTGTCGGCAGAAGCCGCGCACCATCCGCACCAGCCCCACCGGCAGCGCCACCTTGATGACCGCGCCCGGATTCGACGCATCCTCCCCGCGAGGATGGTCCGTCGGCAGCTCCAGCGAAGGAGGGGCTCCCTCCAGTTGCTTGCGCCACCACTCGACCTGCAGCTCCAGTGCATCACCGCGCAGCCGGTCACGCTGCCGCACCGCATGGTCCACGTACTGGATGGGGAGCTCGGGCAACGGGGACCCACGTCCCACGCTGAAGGCCTCGTAGAGCGCCACCATCTCCCGGATGAGCACCGCGATGGACCACGCGTCCGAGACGATGTGATGCATCGTCACCACCACCAGGTGCTCGCGCTCCTGGAGCCGCAAAAGGCGCGCGCGAAGGAGCGGCCCCCGCGCCAGGTCGAACGGCTTGCGTGCCTCCTCGCGCACCGCGCGCAGCCCCAGCGCCTCGCGCTCCGACGTGAGCAGGTAGCGCAGGTCCTCCACCTCGAGCGCCATCGGCGCGCTGCCCGCGTGCGCCACCACCTGCAACGGCCGCCCATCCCGCGCTGGGAACACCGTGCGCAGCGATTGGTGCCGACACACCAGCTCCGTGAAGGCCCGCTCCAACGCGGCCACGTCGAGCGTGCCCTCCAGGCGAATCGCCGCGGGCAGGTTGTAGAGCGGACTGCCCGGCGCGTACTGGTCCAGGAACCACAGCCGCTGCTGCGCGAAGGACAACTCCGCCTGCCGCTCGCACGGCACCAGCGACGACGGCCGCTCCCGCGACGCACGCACCGGCTCCAGCACCTCTCCGGGCCGCAGCGCCACCAACGCGTCGATGCGCCCCGCCAACGCCTCCACCGTCCCCAGGTCGAACATCTCCTGGAGCGACAGCTCCACCCGCATCACCGTCCGGAGGCGAGACAACACCTGCGTCGCCAGCAATGAGTGGCCTCCCAGCTCGAAGAAGCTGTCGAGCGCGCCCACTTGCTGAATGTTCAATACCTCACTCCAGATGAGCGCCACCGCGCGCTCGGTCTCGGTGCGGGGCTCCATCGCACGGGTGACGCTGCGCTCAACGCGGAGGTCCTGGGAGCGTGGCTGGGTCATGGGAGAGGGGGCCTGGGAGGGGAGTCCAGGCAAAACATGTCTTACATAGAAAACCGGTGTAATTGCACGCAGCCCTCCCACAAGGACGTGCGGTTCACACTTGCGAGCGTGGTGTGCGCGAGACCCGGGTAGGAGCGTTCGCGTCAGGGCACTCGGAAAATTGCTCCACACCTGGATACGCGACACGTGCGGGCAGGCCCAACGCGACGCGTGAGACGCGCCCGCACAGGCTTCATGCGAGCAACCAGGCTCCGCGCTGAACGGACGCTCGCTTCACTCCGACGGGTTGACGATGACGTCCATCGTCCGGTGCATGCGCTCCAGCCCCAGGCTCACCAGTGCGCGACGAATCTCCGCCTGTCCCCAGAAGAACTTGCGGAACACGTCCCGGTCCAAGCGCAGCAGCGTGCACGGCGTCAGCGTCTTCACCGTCGCCGTCGCCAGTCGCCCGCGCAGCAAGGACACCTCGCCGAAGATGGCGCCCTCCCCCATGTCCGGATACGGGGTGACACGACCATCCGCGTGCGTGTGGAAGACGCCGCACGTTCCGCGCAGCAGGATGTAGAGCGCCTCGCCGGGGACACCGCGCGTGAGCAGCGTCTCACCCGCGCCGATGGAGCAGGGCACCAGCGCGCTGCCCAGCTGTGTCCACAGCTCCGGTGACAGCCCGCTCAACAGCGGACTGCTCCGCAACGCATCCTCCAGGAGCCGCTCGCGACACCGCATCTCGACCACCGGTGCCTCCAGGCCGTGACGCGCGCCCATCAACACCAGCCCCGTCCGAGACAGCTCCCGCAACACGGTGCGCTCCATCGTCACCACGCTCGCCGTCCGCGGGCACTTCGTCATCAGCGCCATCTCACCGAAGAAGTGCCCACCGGACAGCTGCCCCACCATGCGCGCCTCCGCGCCCGCGGGCTCCCGGTACACCCCCACCCGCCCCTCCAGGATGACGAACATCGACGAGCCCGGGTCTCCCTCGCGCACCACCACCCGTCCCGCCGGCAGGAACCGCGTCCACACTGGGAGTGGAGCCCGCCCCACCGGCTCTCGATCTCTCGAAGGGATGGTCGGCACCGCCGGAGGACCCTCTCCATCCTTCTCGGGGTTCCGAGAATCCGGAGACACGACTGGGAATGCGGTGGACCGGGTCATCGTCATGCCCCCCTCGGACACGGAGTGGATACGTATGACAGACGCCTCCACGTCCCGAAATTGTCGTGGGGCAGAAAACTTCATCCCAGCCGCCCCCCGGTACTAGGGGTTTCCCGCACGTCCTCTCCGCGCGCCGTGGGACGTCAGCGCCCCGTCCCCTCCTCTGGGAAATGGCTCACGGTGGGCCTTGTTGGCACTTGCCCCGGAGTCCTCGGGCGTCAAACGAAACAACCCGGGGATGACAAACACCACCGCCCCACGTCTCGGTGATGGAAGACAACCTCACACCGAAACGCGCCCCGAAATAATTCGCAACATTCGCGCACCGTGTCACCACCCTTGACACGTTCGACTGCGCATGGCACTTAGACGTTCAATATCGATAATGAGAACCATTCTCATTATCCCACTTTCCGGACGGACCCCACGGGCCCAGGACGAAGGAGATGGACTCGATGGGAGACACACCGCGGGTGGCACTGGTGACGGGCGCGGCGCGCGGTATCGGCGCCGAGGTCGCGCGGGTGCTGGCGCCCGAGGCGACCATCGCCGCCCTCGACACGAACGCCGAGGGGCTGCTGGCGCTGGTGGCGGAGCTGCGCGCCCGAGGCCACAAGGCCAGCGCGTGGCCGGTCAGCGTCAGTGACGCCGCGGCGGTGGAGACGGTGGTGGAGCGCATCGAGAAGGAGCTGGGCCCCATCCACATCCTGGTGAACGTGGCGGGCGTGCTGCGCATGTCCCCCATCGTGGAGATGAGCGACGAGGACTGGGCGACGACCTTCGGCGTGAACACGAACGGCGTGTTCCATGTCTCGCGCGCGGTGGCCCGGCGCATGGTCCCCCGGCGCGAGGGCGTCATCGTCACCGTGGCCTCCAACGCCTCCAGCACGCCCCGGTTGCAGATGGGCGCCTACGCCGCGTCCAAGGCCGCCTCCACCATGTTCACCAAGTGCCTGGGCCTGGAGCTGGCGCAATACGGAATCCGTTGCAACGTCGTGTCTCCGGGCTCCACCGACACCGACATGCAGCGGGGCATGTGGAAGGACGCCAACGGCGCCCAGGCCGTCATCGCCGGCTCCTCGGAGAGCTTCCGCGTCGGCATCCCGCTCCAGCGCATCGCCGACCCGAGAGACATCGCCCACGCGGTGCAGTTCCTGGTGTCGGACCGCGCGCGCCACATCACCCTGCACGACCTGTGTGTCGACGGCGGCGCCACCCTGGGCACCTGAGCGCGCGTGCCCGCCCCGCCGGGGCGCCCGTGGTTCGCGGTTGAGGTTGTTACTTTTGTTTCAGGATTGAAACAGCAGGAGGACCCGGGGGGGCGCATCCGCTGCGCGCCCCAGGCCCTCCGCAACAGGAGGTTGGCTGTGAAGACGACCGAAGTGGCACCCCAGAAGCTGGCGGCGCAGTTGCTCGAGAGCTACGAGGCCGGCTCTTCCTTCTTCTTCGCCTCGCCTCGCCGGACGCTGCTGGCGCGGGGCACGTTCGCCACCGTGCCGCACGTGGGAGGCCAGAGCTCCCTGGAGCGGCTGGGCGAGCGCGTGGCCAAGGTGCTGAGCGACGCGCGTCAGGCGGACCATGACATCCCGGTGGCGGTGGGCGCGGTGCCCTTCGTCGGCCGCGCGCCCGCGCAGCTCGTGGTGCCCATGACGCTGCAGCGCGCCGGCCCGCTCGTGTTCGACGACGTGGCCATGCCGCACCCCGTCCTCCCGCAGAGCTACACCGTGCGCCCGGTGCCCGAGCCCGCCAGGTACCTGGACGGCGTGGCCCAGGCGCTCAAGCTCATGGAGAGCGGCCCCCTGCGCAAGGTGGTGCTGTCGCGCTCGCTGCACCTGAGCGCCACCACGCCCATCGACCTGCAGCGGCTCCTGCACAACCTGGCCCGGCGCAACCCGTCCGGCTTCACCTTCGCCGTGGACCTGCAGGGCGAGGGTCGGCGCACGCTCATCGGCGCGAGCCCCGAGCTGCTCGTGTCGCGCAACGGGATGCAGGTGGTGGCCAACCCGCTGGCGGGCTCCGCGGCGCGCAGCCCGGACCCCGTGGAGGACCAGGCCCGGGCGGCCCGGCTGCTCGAGTCCCCCAAGGATTTGCACGAGCACGCGGTGGTCATCGACGCGGTGGCGGAGGCCATGCGTCCGTTCTGCAAGACCCTGGATGTGCCGGCCCGTCCGTCGCTCGTCAGCACGCAGACGATGTGGCACCTGTCCAGCCGCATCGTCGGGGAGATCGCCGACCCGTCCATCTCGTCGTTGACGCTCGCGATGGCGCTGCACCCCACGCCGGCCGTGTGCGGCTTCCCCACGGAGCTGGCGCACGAGGCCATCGGCCACATCGAGCCGTTCGACCGGGGCTACTTCACGGGCACCGTGGGCTGGTGCGACGCCAACGGCGACGGCCAGTGGGCGGTGACCATCCGGTGCGCGGAGGCGGACGAGAGCTCGCTGCGGCTGTTCGCGGGCGCCGGCATCGTCGCGGGCTCCAAGCCGGAGTCCGAGCTGGCGGAGACCGAGGCCAAGTTCCGCACCATGCTCCAGGCGATGGGCCTGGGCCAGGGCGCCGAGGTGAAGCCGTGAGCACGGACGCGTCCCGGCTCCCCGGCTGCCCCACGTGGCCCGTGGACTATGCCGAGCGCTACCGCGCCGCGGGCTACTGGCGCGGGGAGACCTTCGGGAAGCTCCTGCGTGAGCGCGCCGAGCACCACGGGGACCGCACCGCGCTGGTCTCCGGCGCCGAGCGGCTCACGTACCGGCAGCTCGACGCGCGCGTGGACCGGCTGGCCGCGGGCCTGCACGGCCTGGGCATCCGCGCGACGGACAGGGTGGTGGTGCAGCTGCCCAACATCGCCGCGTTCTACGAGGTGTGCTTCGCGCTGTTCCGGCTGGGCGCCCTGCCCGTCTTCGCCCTGCCCGCGCACCGCGGCTCGGAGATCGGCTACTTCTGCGAGTTCACCGAGGCGGTCGCCTACGTCATCGCGGACCGCCACGGCGGCTTCGACTACCGCAACCTCGCCGCCACGGTGCAGGCGAAGACGCCCACGCTCGAGCACGTCCTCGTCGTGGGCGACGCGGGCCCGTTCACCTCGCTGGAGAGCCTGTACGCCGCCCAGCCCGTGGCGCTGACCGAGCCCCGGCCCGACGACGTCGCCTTCTTCCAGCTGTCCGGCGGCAGCACGGGCGTGCCCAAGCTCATCCCGCGCACGCACGACGACTACCTCTACAGCCTCCGGGCCAGCGCGGAGATCTGCCAGCTCGACACCTCCAGCGTGTACCTGTGCGCGCTGCCGGTGGCGCACAACTTCCCCATGAGCTCGCCGGGCGTGTTCGGCACGTTCTACGCGGGCGGCACCGCGGTGCTGGCCCTGCACCCGAGCCCCGACGTGGCCTTCCCCCTCATCGAGAAGGAGAAGGTCACCATCACCGCGCTGGTGCCGCCCCTGGCCATGGTGTGGATGGACGCGGCCAGGGCGCGCCGCCATGACCTGTCCAGCCTGCGCGTGCTCCAGGTGGGCGGCGCCAAGTTCAGCGCGGAGGCCGCCGCGCGCGTGAAGCCCACGCTGGGCTGCACGGTGCAGCAGGTCTTCGGCATGGCCGAGGGCCTGGTCAACTACACGCGCCTGGACGACTCCGAGGAGCGCATCGTCAACACCCAGGGCCGCCCCATCTGCGCGGACGACGAGGTGCGCATCGTCGACGAGGACGGGCAGGACGTCGCGGTGGGCGAGACGGGCCAGCTGCTCACGCGCGGGCCGTACACCATCCGCGGCTACTACAAGGCGGAGACGCACAACGCGCGCGCCTTCACCTCCGACGGCTTCTACTGCACTGGAGACCTGGTCCGGATGACGGCGGACGGCTACCTGGTGGTCGAGGGCCGCGCGAAGGACCAGATCAACCGAGGCGGCGACAAGGTGGCGGCCGAAGAGGTGGAGAACCACCTGCTCGCGCACCCCGAGGTCCACGACGCCGCCGTCGTGTCCATGCCGGATGCGTTCCTGGGCGAGCGCACCTGCGCGTTCGTCATCCCCCGCGGCACGCCGCCTCCGGCCACGTCGCTCACCGCGTTCCTGCGTGAGCGGGGCCTGGCGGCCTTCAAGATTCCGGACCGGGTCGAGTTCCTCGACACGTTCCCCAAGACGGGTGTCGGCAAGGTCAGCAAGAAGGCGCTGCGCGAGAAGCTCAGTCAGCCCACCGCGCCCCGCTGAAGCCCACTCCCCCACGCTCGCACCAGAAAGGTTCTCGCCATGGCGCTCCCCGCCATCTCCCCCTACCCGATGCCCGGCGCCGCCGACCTGCCCAAGAACAAGGTCGCCTGGAAGCTCGAACCGAAGCGCGCGGTGCTGCTCATCCACGACATGCAGCACTACTTCGTGAACGCCTTCACGCCGGGGCAGTCGCCCGTGTCGGAGCTGGTCCCCAACATCCAGCGGCTGCGCCAGCACGCCCACTCGATGGTCATCCCCGTGGCGTACTCCGCGCAGCCGGGGGGCCAGACGCCGGACCAGCGCGGCCTCCTGATGGACTTCTGGGGGGGCGGCATCCCCGATGCCCCGGAGCAGAAGCGGATCATCGACGAGCTGGCGCCGACCAACATCGACCTCCAGCTCACCAAGTGGACCTACAGCGCGTTCCGCCGCACGGACCTGCTGAACACGATGCGGGCGCTCGGGAGGGATCAGCTCATCATCTGCGGCATCTACGCGCACATCGGCTGCCTGCAGACGGCCAGCGACGGCTTCATGAGCCACATCCAGCCCTTCCTCGTCGCGGACGCGCTGGGTGACTTCTCGCTCGACCACCACCACCTCGCGCTCAACTACGCCGCGAAGCTGTGCGCCGTCACCACCACCACGCAGCAGGTCCTCGAGATGCTGGGCGTGCCCGGGCCCACGACGCTCCCGCGACTGACGCGGCAGCAGATTCGCTCGGACGTCGCGGAGCTGCTCCAGGTGTCCGCGCAGGAGGTGGGCGAGGACGCGAACCTGCTCGAGCTCGGCATGGACTCCATCCGCCTGATGAGCCTGGTGGAGCGCTGGAGGAGCTACGGCTTCGAGTCCTCCTTCGTGGAGCTGGCCGAGCGCCCCACGCTGAGCGAGTGGTACTCGATGCTCGGCACCATGACGCTCCCGCGCCCGGACGCCAGCGGCGCCCAGGTGGCCCTCCAGCGGTAGTGCCTCGTTGTTGACGGAGCGAGGCACCCTCACCTCGCTCCCGCTCGATGTCCCCCCACGAAGGACCTGTCGATGCCCGAATCACACGACGCACGCTGGCCGCTGTCCGCGGCCCAGCACGGAATCTGGGTCGGTCAACAGCTCGACCTCGCGAGTCCGATCTACAACGCCGGTGAGTGCATCGAGCTTCGCGGTGCCATCGACCCCGTTTGCTTCGAGGCGGCCGTCCGACAGACCGTCACCGAGGCGGAGGCCCTCCACGCGCGCTTCGAGACCACCGGGGCGGGTCCTTCGCAGCGGGTCACGCCCCTGGTGGACTGGGCGCTCCAGCACGTCGACCTGACGTCCTCCGAGGACCCGTGGGCCGCCGCCCAGGCGTGGATGCGCGAGGACCTGACGCGCACCGTGGACCTCACCCGGGGGCCCCTCTTCGCGCAGGTCCTGTTCAAGGCCGGCCCGGAGCGCTGGTTCTGGTTCCAGCGCGTCCACCACATCGCGATGGACGGGTTCGGCTTCTCGCTGCTCGCCCGCCGCGTGGCGGACCTCTACACCTCGCGCGTCACGGGCAAGGCCGCGCCCGCGGGCTTCGCGCCCCTTCGTCCCGTGTTGGACGAGGACGCCGCGTACCGCGCGGGTCCCCAGTTCGAGAAGGACCGTGAGTTCTGGGTCGGCCGGCTCACGGACGCGCCGCTGCCGGTGACGCTGGCCCCGCCCGCGCCCATGTCCGCCACCTTCGTGCGCGCCACGCGACAGCTGGAGAAGGTCGACGTGGAGCGGATGCAGGCCGTCGCGAAGCAGGTGGGCCTGACGTGGCCGGACCTGGTGCTCGCCGCGGCCGCCGCGTGGATCCACCAGCGCACGGACGCGCCCGAGGTGGTGCTGGGTCTGCCGGTGATGACGCGGCTGGGCTCGGCGGCCATCCGCGTGCCGTGCATGGCGATGAACATCGTCCCGCTGCGCGTGCCCGTGGCGCCGGACGCCTCGCTCGTGTCGCTGGCGCGCAACATCGCCTCGGAGCTGAAGGCGTCGCGGCCGCACCTGCGCTACCGCTACGAGCAGCTGCGCCGCGACCTGCGCCGCGTGGGTGGGCAGCGCAAGCTGTTCGGCCCCGTGGTCAACATCATGCCGTTCGACTACGGCCTGCGCTTCGCGGGACTGCCCGGCATCGCGCACAACATCTCCGCGGGCCCGGTGGAGGACCTCTCCATCGGCATGTACGCCCGCTCCGACGGCGGCGGCCTGCGCGTCGACTTCGACGCGAACCCCGTCTGCTACGACGCGCGCACGGTGGACAGCCACCAGCGTGAGTTCCTCCAGGTGCTCGACACCTGGCTGGGCGCGCCGGAAGCGCCGCTGCGTGGACAGGGTGCGGTGGCCTCCTCGGCGGACGCCTCGCTGCTCGATGGTGGCCCGCTCCCCACGGCCCCTCGGCCCGTGCTCGAGCTGATGGAGCAGCAGGTCCGCGAGCAGCCCGACACCATCGCCGTGGAGCACGGAGGGTTCCAGCTCACGTACCGCGAGCTGTGGGAGTCCTCCGGGGCGCTCGCGGCAAAGCTCACCGAGCAGGGGGCTCGCGCCGATACGCCGGTGGCGGTGAAGGTGCCTCGGGGGCTCGACGCCATCATCGCGTCGCTGGGAATCCTCCGCTCCGGCGCGGGCTACCTCCCGCTCGACCCGAACGGCCCTGTGTCCCGCACCTCGGCCATCCTCGAGGACGCCACGCCCGCGTTGCTCGTCGCCCCCTCGGACGCCGTCGGGGCCACGGACGCGAGCCCTCGCGCCTCGGGACACCTGACCATCCAGCGTCGCGACGTCGCCGGGGTCGAGCAGCCCGCGCGCGCCGCCGGTGAGCACCTCGCGTATGTCATCTACACGTCCGGCTCCACGGGGCAACCCAACGGCGTGCAGATTCCCCACGACGCGCTGGCGCACTTCGTCGCGGGCGCCACGCACCGCTACCGCTTCACCCGCGAGGACCGCGTCCTCCAGTTCGCGCCGCTGCACTTCGACGCGAGCGTGGAGGAGGTCTTCCTGACCTTGTGCGTGGGTGGACGCCTGGTGCTGCGCACCGACGAGATGCTCCAGTCGGTGCCGCGGCTGCTCGAGGCCTGCGCGGCCCACGGCATCACCGTGCTCGACCTGCCCACCGCGTTCTGGCACGAGCTGGCCTATGCCGTGTCCACAGGCGCGGCGAAGCTGCCCTCTTCGCTGCGCACCGTCATCATCGGCGGCGAGGCCGCGCTCCCGGAGCGGGTCGCGCGCTGGCGCGCCACGGTGGGCCCGAGCGTGCAGCTCCTCAACACCTACGGCCCCACCGAAGCCACGGTGGTCGCGACGGTGGCCTCGCTCGGTGACGCGAATGGCCCCACGTCCGAGCATCGCGAGGCCTCCATCGCCATGCCGCTGCCCAGCGTGCGCTCGGCAACGACCCGTGACGCGAGTGGCTCCACGTCCGAGCATCGAGAGGCCTCCATCGCCATGCCGCTGCCCAGCTCGCGCGCGGCCACGGTGGCCTCGCTCGGTGACGCGAATGGCCCCACGTCCGAGCGGGACGAGGTCCCCATCGGCGTTCCGCTGCCCGGCGTGCGCGCGGCGCTGGTGGACGCACAGGGGCGCATCGTCGCCCGAGGCTCCGAGGGCGAGCTGTGCCTGATGGGCGGCGCGCTCGCTCGCGGCTACCTGGGACGCCCGGAGTTGGACAAGGCCCGCTTCATCTCGCTGGCCGCGCTGCCCGGCCAGCCCCGCGCCTACCGCACTGGCGACAAGGCCCGGATGCGTGAGGACGGACAGCTGGTCTTCGTCGGCCGCGTGGACGACGAGCTGAAGATCAGCGGACACCGCATCGACCCCGCCGAGGTGGAGACGGTGCTGCTCGGCCACCCTGGCGTGCGCGAGGCCGCCGTCGTGGGCCAGACGCTCCCAGGTGGCGCGCGCCGCCTGTGCGCGCACATCGTCGCGGAGTCACCGGCGCCGTCCGCCGCGGACCTTCGCAAGCACCTGCTCGCGAACCTGCCCGCCCCCATGGTGCCCGGCGCCATCGTGTTCGCTGAGCGGCTGCCTCGCACCAGCACCGGGAAGATCGACCGCGCCGAGCTGCGCAAGGCGGCCGTGGTCGACACCACCACCCAGACGGCGCAAGCCCCCACGGAGCTGGAGCGCGTGGTGCTGGGCATCTGGGAAGAGGTCCTGGGCGCCACGGGCCTCACCGCGCAGGATGACTTCTTCGACCGCGGCGGCCAGTCCCTCCAGAGCATCCAGGTGGCCAACCGCCTGGGCATCGCCCTGGGACGCGAGGTCCCCGTCGCCACCGTGTTCCGCTACCCGACGGCCGCCGCGCTCGCCCAGGCGCTGGAGCATGGTGAGTCCAGCGGCCACGCCACCTCCGGCCCGAGCACGACGATGCTCGCGGACGCCGAGCTGCCCGAGGACATCGTCCCCCGCCTCACGCCTCCCGCCACGACGGGCCCCGCGCGCACCTTCGAGGCGCTCTTCCCCGAACCCCGCCAGGTGCTGCTCACCGGCGCCACCGGCTTCGTCGGCGCGCACCTGCTCGACCAGCTCCTGCGCCAGACACGTGCGCGCGTGGTGTGCCTGGTGCGCGCCAAGGACGAGCCCCAGGCCCTGGAGCGCATCCGCGCGGCGATGACGTCGCAGCGGCTGTCGACCGAGGGGCTCTCCGAGCGCGTCCTCGCGCTCCCATCGGACCTCACCCAGCCGGGGCTCGGGCTCGACAGCGCGCGCTTCCACGGGCTCGCGGCCGAATGCGATGTCATCCTGCACAACGCCGCCGTGGTGAGCGTGGTGCGTGAGTACGGCAGCCTCCAGGCCGTCAACGTCCGGGGCACGCGCGAGCTGTTGCGTCTGGCCGCCGCCGTACGGCCCAAACCCTTCCACTACGTGTCCACGCTGGCCGTGGCACCTCAGGCCGACGTCAGCCCCGAGGTGCCCGAGGACTTCGTGCCCGCGCATCCCGGCCTTCGCGACGGCTACCAGCAGAGCAAATGGGTCGCGGAGCGGCTCGTGCAGCAGGCCTCCGAGCGTGGCCTGCCCGTCGCCGTCTACCGACTGGGCCGCGTCGTCGGCGCCACCGACACCGCCATCGTCAACCCGCAGGACCTGGTCTGGCGCATCCTCCTCGCGGGCATCCCCGCCCGAGCGCTGCCGATGCTCGAGGTGGGCGAGACGTGGACGCCCGTCGACTACGTGGCGCGCGCCATCGTCAAGCTGTCGCGCGCGGCCACGCCTGGCACGGTGTTCAACGTCACGCCCGTCCCCGACGTGCGACTGCCGGACCTGTTCCGCTGGGTGCGCGAGTACGGCTACCCCGTGGACCTGCTCCCCGTTCCCCAGTGGCGCGCCCAGGTCGCCGAGCGCGCGGGCACCGCCGACACCACCACCACCCTGGCCTTCTTCGATTTGCGCTCCGGTGACGCCCAGCCCGCGTTCGGCCTGGGGCCCATCCGCTGTCAGCGCCTCCATCACGCCCTGGAGGGCACGGGAATCACCTGCCCCCAGGCGGACCGCCCCCTCTTCTTCCGATACCTCGCCTACTGCGTCGCGAACGGCCTGCTGCCGGCGACGCCTGGCACCCCTCTGGAAACGGCCCCCTCCCGATGAACCGAAACTGGAACCCCCGCTCCTGGCGGCAGAAGCCCGTGAAGTACATGCCGGAGGACTATCCGGACCCGCGCGCCCTCACCCGCGTCGAGGACGAGCTCTCCCGGCTCCCCCTGCTGGTGAACCCCGCGGAGACGCGCCGGCTCTCCTCCGCGCTGGCGCAGGTGGCCCAGGGCAAGGCCTTCCTCCTCCAGGGCGGTGACTGCGCGGAGAGCTTCAAGGAGTTCACCTCCGACAACATCCGCGACACCTTCCGCCTCATCCTCCAGATGGCGCTGGTGCTCACGTTCGCCGGCGGCAGGCCCGTGGTGAAGGTGGGCCGCATCGCCGGCCAGTTCGCCAAGCCGCGCTCCAGCCCCGTGGAGACGCTCGACGGGGTCACGCTGCCTGCCTACCGCGGCGACATCATCAACGGCATGGACTTCGACGCGGCCGAGCGCACGCCCGACCCCAAGCGCCTCATCAAGGCCTACCACCAGTCCTCCGCCACGCTGAACCTGCTCCGCGCCTATGCCCAGAGCGGTTACGCGGACCTGTGCAACCTCCACCAGTGGTCGCTCGACTCCGTCGCCGGCACGCCGGGCGCCGACAACTACCGCAAGCTCGCCGACTCCATCTTCGAGTCGCTGTGCTTCATCAACGCGCTGAGCCCCACGGCCGAACACAACGCGCCGTCCCCCATCCCCGTGGACCTGTTCACCAGCCACGAGGCCCTGCTCCTCAACTTCGAGGAGACGATGACGCGCCAGGAGGCCTCCAGCGGCCACTGGTACGACGGCTCCGCCCACATGCTCTGGATTGGCGAGCGCACCCGCCAGCTCGACGGCGGCCACGTCGAGTTCATGCGCGGCATCCGTAACCCCATTGGCGTCAAGTGCGGCCCCACCCTGGAGCCCGATGACCTGCTGCGCATGATGGACGCCCTCAACCCGGACGCCATCCCCGGCCGCCTCACGCTCATCGGCCGCTTCGGCTCCGACAAGGTCGCCGACTGCCTCCCCCGCCTCATGGCCGCCACCCGCCGCGACGGCCGCCCCGTCATCTGGTCCATCGACCCGATGCACGGCAACACCCACAAGGCCAGCAACGGCTACAAGACGCGCGCCTTCGACCGCATCCTCTCCGAGGTGAAGACCTTCCTCGAGGTCGCCGCCGCCGAGAGCGTCCACGCCGGCGGCATGCACCTGGAGATGACCGGCCAGAACGTCACCGAGTGCCTGGGCGGCCCGCTCGCCGTCACCGAGGACGACCTCCACAGCCGCTATCACACGCACTGCGACCCGCGCCTGAACGGAGACCAGGCACTCCAGCTTTCCTTCATGGTCGCGGAAAAACTCCGGGACATGAAGTCTCCTCATGCCCGTGCAGCCTGACTCAATCCCCAACTCTTGACATCGCTGGGTGCACAGGAATAAACGGCCCGAAAAATGAAAATGAGAACCATTTTCATAATCCACGATTCGCGTGGACTGGTGGGCCGCGTGCTCCGGGGCGCGGCGGTGCTGATGTGTCTGGCCGCGCCGCGGCCCGCATGGGCGCAGGTCGAGGGTGGGACGTCCCCTGTCGCGGAGGCACCGCCGCCGTCGGTGGTGCCGCCGAAGCTGGTGACCTTCATCGAGGCGCCCTACCCGGCCGAGGCGGAGCAGGCCCGGCTGGAGGCCACCGTCCGGCTGAAGCTGACGCTGGATGACCAGGGCGCCGTCACCGAGGCGCAGGTCCTGGAGCCCCAGGGCCACGGCTTCGACGAGGCGGCGCGAGACGCGGCGCTGCGCTTCCGCTTCGAGCCCGCGCGGCGCGACGGAGTCGCCGTCCCCTCGCGCATCGCCTACAGCTACGAGTTCCGGCTCCCCGTGGCCCCTGAGGCCACCGTCGTGACGGAGGCTCCCGGCCAGGCGCGCGACGTCGCTCCCGAGCCGACCGCAGCGGTGGAGCCCGCGCCGGGCATGCCTTCCTCGCCGGGCGAGCGCGCCGAGCCGCCGCCGGTCATCACCACCACGCCCGTGGACGTCACCCAGGAGGCCATCGACGTCACGGTGGAGGGCGAGTCCGTGGCGAACCGCCGGCGTCGCTCCGCCGAGTCGGTGAAGGTCGTCGAGACGGAGAACCTCCAGCGCGAGGCCGTGGACATGGCCCAGGCCCTGGCGCGCACCGAGGGCGTCGACGTGCGGCGCGGAGGGGGCCTGGGCAGCCGCGCGCGGTTCTCACTGGCGGGCCTGTCCGAGGACCAGGTGCGCTTCTTCATCGACGGCGTCCCGCTGGAGCTCGCGGGCTTCGGTCCGGACTTCGCGAACGTCCCCGTCAACCTGGTCCAGCGCATGGAGCTGTACCAGGGCGTGGTGCCGGCGCGCTTCGGCGCGGACGCGCTGGGCGGCGCGGTGCACATCGTCACCGCGGAGAACCTCCAGCGCACGGGGGCGTCGGCCTCGTACGAGCTGGGCTCGTTCGAGACCCATCGGGTGACGGCGAGCGCGCAGCACGGCACGGCCTCGGGCCTGTTCGTCCGCGCCAGCGGCTTCTTCGACTCCAGCCCCAACGACTACCTGGTCGACGTGAAGGTGGACGACGCGGAGGGCCGCATCCACGACGCGCGCCTGCCGCGCTTCCATGACGCCTTCCGCGCGGGCGGCGGCGGCGTGGAGGTCGGCGTGCTGAACCGGCCCTGGGCCCGCAAGCTCAGCCTGCGCGTCTTCGGCTCCTCCTCCACGAAGGAGGTCCAGCACGACGCCACGATGAGCAACGCGTATGGCGACATCGACACGAGCAACCGCTCCGGTGGCGCCACGCTCCGCTTCGAGCAGCTCCATGCGCGAGACTTCGTGGTGGATGCCGTCGGTGGATATGTCTACCGCCGCGCCTCCCTGACGGACCTGGGCTCCTGCGCCTACGACTGGTACGGCCGCTGCGTCATCACCCTTCCCCAGCCCGGGGAGCTCCAGTCCCGCGCCATCGACCGGCGGGTGGGACAGCACACGGCCTTCGTCCGAGCCAACGTCGGCTGGACCTTCGCCCCGAACCAGATGCTGCGCCTGGCCGTGGCGCCCACGTACGTGACGCGCGCCGGAGAGGACCGGGCGCTGGAGCGGCTGGGACAGCAGGACCCGCTCACGGGAGAGCGCAGCCTGTTCAACCTCGTGACGGGGCTCGAGCATGAACTCGATGCGCTCGACGAGCGACTGGAGAACATCGCCTTCGCCAAGAGCTATGTGCAGTTGGCGCGCGCGGAGCGCATCAGCGCGAGCGGCGCCTTCGCGCCCGTCGACCGGGACACCTTCAACTTCGGCGTCGGCGACTCGCTGCGCTACCACGTCACGCCCCGGCTCACCGCCAAGGCGGCATACGAGTGGGCCACGCGCCTGCCCCGCCCCGACGAGCTCTTCGGCGACGGCATGCTCATCGACTCCAACCTCACCCTGGAGCCGGAGACCAGCCACAACGTCAACCTGGAGCTCGCGTTCGACAGCGGCGAGCTGCCCACAGGCACGTTCCGTGGCGGCGCGATGGGCTTCGCCCGCCTCACCGACCGGTTCATCATCCCCATCGGTCGCGAGGGTTACTTCACCTACCAGAACGTCTTCGCCGCCCGCGTCCTGGGCGCCACGGGCGCCGTGGGGTGGACCTCGCCGGGCCAGTACCTCTCGCTGGACGGCAACGCGACCTTCCAGGACCTCCGCAACGTCTCCTCCGAGGGCAGCTTCGGGACGTTCGAGGGTCAGCGCCTGCCCAACCGTCCCTCGCTCCTGGCCAACGGCAGCGCCCGCTTCCAGCTGAGCGGCCTGGCCTCGGCGCGCGATGAGCTGTCGCTGTCCTGGCACACCCGCTTCGTCGACACCTTCTACCGGGGCTGGGAGGGGCTGGGCAGCAAGGACTCGAAGATGCGCATCCCCTCGCAGCTGCTGCACTCGCTCGCCATCACGTACCTCACGCGGACCGCTCGCGCGACGCTGAGCTGGACGGTCGACGTGCGCAACCTCACCGACGCCACCGCCATGGACTTCTACGGCGTGCAACGTCCCGGGCGGAGTGTGTCCGCCAAGATGGTCGCCGAGCTCTGACCCTTCCGAACAACGCAGTCCCCACGCCTCAACTCTCAACGTCGTGAAAGGAAATCCCCCCATGAAGGTCCGTTCGTTCTTCCCCCTGCCGCGCATCACCGCCGCGGCGCTCGCGCTGTCGCTCTTCGCGGCCTGCGGTGACGACAAGAAGGACCCCGACGAGGCCGACTACGACGGCCCGCTCTACGCCGCCATCTCCCAGTCGAGCGTCGACGGCGAGGCCATCAGCTACGTGGCCCTGCTGCGCTCGGTCGACCAGACCGAGAAGATCTCCCTCAAGGACGCCGTGGAGATTCCCGGCCGCGCGCTCGGCTCTGGCGTCCGCAAGGCGGGCGTCCTGTTCGTCAGCCACAGCGAGGAGGCCAAGGTCGAGCGGTTCAAGATCACCTCCAAGGGCACGCTCGAGTCCGACGGCGAGGTCAGCTTCAAGGGCCGCGGCATCGACAACATCGAGGAGTACCAGCACCAGTTCCAGTTCGTCTCCGACACCAAGGCGTACTTCGTGGACGCCCACACGGCGCAGATCATCGTGTGGAACCCCGCCGCCATGTCCGTGACGAGCGCCATCCCCCTCACGGGCCTGGCCATCGAGGGCGCGCTCACGTCCTTCTCCACCATGCCGGTGCGCGTGGGCACCCGCATCATCATCCCCATCGCCTGGCGCCCCAGCGCGGACATCGCCGTCATCAACCAGGCCGGCGTGGTGGTCATCGACACCACGAACGACTCGGTCAAGATCGTCAAGGACGACCGCTGCGGCTGGGTGCGTGACAGCGTCGTCGGCCCGGACAACCAGGTGTACCTGGCCACCGAGGCGTACGGCTCGGCCGTGCACCGCCTGAAGGGCGCGACCAAGGCCGCGACGCCCTGCCTGATTCGCTTCAACCCTGAGAGCGGTGCGTTCGACGCGAACTTCTACCGCGAGCTGTCGGAGCTGACCAACAACGCCACCACGGGTTCGCTGCTGCGCGGCCCCAACGGCACCGCCTACCTGCGCGTGCTGGACGAGCAGAACTACACGGTGAACCCGGAGGCCCACCCGCGCCTGGTCGCCAGCGCGCCGGCGTGGAAGTTCTGGCAGCTCAACCTGAGCACCTTCACCGCCGCCGCGGTGGCCTCGCTGCCCGCGTCCTCCGGCAGCACGTTCCTCTACGAGGCGGACAACAACCGCCTGCTCTTCACCGAGTTCACCAACAACTCGTCGCTCACCAACTTCCGTGAGCTGACGGACCAGAGCGGCAAGGTCGCCTTCAGCTCCGACGGCCTCATCTTCTCGTTCCTGCAGCTGCGCTGAAGTCCCGGCGGGATGAACCCGGGGGCACCTGCTTCACAGGGGTGTCTCCGGGGTTGAACCGCGCCCCCACACGACGACCTCGAGGACCGGACCATGCACATCGTCGAAATCGTCAAGGATGTCTTCATCCACTGGGGCGCCAACTGGGTGCTCTGGCTCCTGTTCGCGCTGTCACTGGTGAGCCTCGGCATCATCATCGAACGCTGGTGGGTGTTCCGCACCAAGCAGGACGTGGTCCGCGAGCTGTCCGGCGCGCTGGAGGCGACGCTGTCCGACGGCGACTTCCCGGCCGCCATCTCCAAGCTGGAGAAGCGCACGTCGGTGGGCGCCACCGTGGCGCGCGCGGGGTTGAGGCTCGCGCCGCAGGGGATGACGGCCGCGGAGAAGGGCATGCAGAGCGCGCTCGCCATCGAGCGCTCCACACTGGAGAACCGGCTGGCCTTCCTGGGCACGCTGGGCAACAACGCGCCGTTCATCGGCCTGTTCGGCACCGTCATCGGCGTGCTGCTGGCCTTCGAGGCGCTGAGCAAGACGCAGGGCGCGCCCACGGGCGCGAGCCAGGTGGCCTCCAACGCGGTGATGGGCAGCATCGCCGAGGCGCTGGTGGCCACCGCCGTCGGCATCGGCGTGGCCCTGCCCGCCGTCGCCGCCTACAACTACTTCCAGCGCCGCATCGCCAGCATCCTCGCGGACGCGGAGGCGCTGACGAACCTGGTGCTGGCCTACGTCTCCGCGCGTGAGCGGAACGGAGGCGCCTGAGCATGGCCGGCGGAACGCAGCCTCGCGGTGGGTTGATCGAGGGCATCAACGTCACGCCCCTCGTGGACATCATGCTGGTGCTGCTCATCATCTTCATGGTCACCGCGCGATTGGTGGACAGCCCCGCGGTCCCCCTGGACCTGCCCAAGGCGGCCCAGAGCGAGGACGTCCAGACGGTGTTCGCGGTGGCCATCACCCCCACCGGCCAGGTGCTGGTGAACGGTGAGGCGGTCTCCGACGTCGCGCTGAGGGACGGCGCGCGCCAGGCGCTGGCGAAGGACGCGGAGCTGCGCGCGGTCATCCAGGCGGACGGCGCCGTGCCCCATCGCCGGGTCATCTTCGTGCTGGACCAGCTCAAGGAGGCGGGGCTCACCAAGGTGGCGTTCGGCACCGTGCGTCCCGAGCCGGCGCCCACCGACGCGCCCACCACCGCGGAGGACGGGCGTGTCACTCCCTGAGCCCGCGCCTCGTCGCGACGAGAACATCGCGAGCATCATCCTGGGACCGCCGCCCGCGCGACAGCGCCGCCATGGCTTCGCGTGGACGCTGCTGGTCTCCGGCCTGCTGCACGCCACTGTCGGAGCCGTGGCCTGGCACGGCTGGAAGACCTCCTCCGCCCAACGGCCGCCCGTGGCCACCCAGCGCAAGCAGGTGATTCAGGTGGACCACGAGGTGGACCTGAATCCTCCACCCCTGCCGCCGCCGCCTCCACCTCAACGCGTCGCCCGAGCGGACCCGCCCGCGCCGCGCGTGAAGACGCCGAGCCCCGCCCCGCGAGACTCCGCCCGGCCCGCCCCGGCCCAGCCCGCGCAGGCCGGCGCCGTGGTGACGGCGAAGGAGCCGGCCGCGCCGCTCGACTTCACCGACTTCGACATGACGACGGGCGATGCCCCGCGCTACGCGGGCGGCGTGACGGCCTCCACGGGCCGCTCCACCACGGCCGTCAACACGGTGCCCGCGGGTGACGGCGAGGGCACGGGCACAGGTGGCAGCCGGGCCCGCTCCATCCAGCTCTCGGCGCGCAGTTGGAGCTGCCCCTGGCCGAAGGAAGCCGACACGCTCCGCATCGATGACCAGACGGTGGTGCTGCGCGTCGCCGTGGATGTGTATGGCGAGGTGACGTCCGCCGAGCTCGTCTCGGACCCTGGCCACGGCTTCGGCCAGGCCGCGCTCGCGTGTGCGCGAAAGGCACGCTTCGACACCGCATTGGACCGCGAGGGTCGTCCCCACGCGGCCGTCTCCCCCCCGATTCGGGTGCGCTTCGTGCGCCCCTAGACGCGCGCCCGCGACCCACGCGGGCCCGTGACGCCTGGAGTCCTTCGTGAACGCCGCTTCTCCACCCCCTCAGGAGCGAGTGCTGACCCTGCTGCTCGCGGGGGTCCAGTTCAGCCACCTGCTGGACTTCATGATCATCATGCCGCTGGGGCCGGAGTTCATCCGGCGCTTCGGCCTCACCACGGCGCAGTTCGGCGCGATGGTCTCTTCGTACACCCTGGCCTCCGCGGCCATGGGCGTGCTGGGCCTGTTCTGGTTGGACCGGTTCGACCGCAAGCGCACGCTGCTGGCCATCTACGCGGGCTTCATCCTCGCCACCGCGGCCTGCGGCTTCGCGTCGGGGTTCGTCTCGCTGCTGGTGGCGCGCTCGCTCGCGGGCGCCTGCGCGGGGCTGATGGGCGCGGTCATCATGGCCATCATCGCGGACGTCGTGCCGGGCGAGCGCCGGGGCCGGGCCATCGGCACGGTGATGTCCGCGCTCGGCCTGTCCGCCGTGGCCGGTGTGCCGCTGGGCTTGGGGCTCGCGAACCTGTTCGGCTGGCGCTCGCCGTTCTTCGCCATCTGCGCGCTCGCGCTCGTGATGTGGCTGGGGTTGTGGCGCGTGCTCCCGCCCGTCGTTCAGCACCTGTCGCGTGGCGCCAACGAGCCCCGGAGCAATCCGTTGTCGACGCTGGCCTCGCCGGGTGTGGCGCTCGGCTGGGCGCTGACCTTCTTCGTGGTGTTCGCCAGCTTCCTGCTGATTCCGTACCTGGGCACCTTCATGGTGGGCAACCTGGGCCTCGCGCAGACGGACCTGCCGTGGGTGTACCTGGGCGGCGGCGCGGGCACGCTGGTGGCGGCGAAGCTGGTGGGCCGCTTCACGGACCGCCTGGGCGCGGGGCGGATGCTCGGGTGGCTCCTGGTGGGCACCGTGGGCCCGCACCTCTTGTTCACACACCTGTCCTCCTCATCGCTGCCGGTGGTGACGGCGGCCTTCGTGCTCTTCATGGCGGTGACGTCCACGCGCGCCATCCCCACCATCGCGCTGGTGTCGTCGCGCGTGCCGCCCTCGCTGCGCGGCCGGTTCCTCGCCGTCAACATGGCCGCGAGCGACGGCGCCTCGGGCCTCGCCGCGTGGGTGAGCGGCCTCTTCATCACCACGGCTCCGGACGGCGCGCTCGTCGGCTTCGGTCAGGTGGGGTGGATGGCCGTGGGCGTGACGCTCCTGTCGCTGGGCCTGTTGTGGACGTTCGGCCGCAGCGCGGTGGCCCTGAAGCCGGCGACGACGTGAGCCCCTTTCCCTGAAACGCAGCACCCGAAGCACCTCGATTCAAAGGAAGCCCCATGGACATGCCCACGCAGAAGCACCCGTCCCTCCCTCGCCCCATCCAGGGTGAGCTGAAGCTCGAGCGCTCGAACCAGCTCCTCGCCGAGGCGCGCAAGACGGTCCCCGGCGTCACCCAGTCGATGATGAAGAAGCCGGAGCACTTCGCCCCCGGCTCTTTCCCGGTGTTCCTCGCCAAGGGCCGGGGCGCGCTGGTGGAGGACGTGGACGGCCAGGAGTACATCGACTTCATCAGCGGCCTCGGCGCGAACATGCTGGGCCACAACCACCCCGCGGTGGTGGACACGATTCGCAAGCACCTGGAGGAAGGGGTCCTCCACTCGCTGCCCACGCCCGTCGAAGTGACGTCCATCCAGGCCCTGCTGGACCTGGTGCCGGGCGCGGAGCAGGCGCGCTTCTTCAAGACGGGCGCGGACGCCACGTCGGCGGCGGTGCGCCTGTCGCGCTACGTGACGGGCAAGGAGCGCATCATCACGGTCGGCTACAACGGCTGGCACGACCACTTCATGTTCGACACGCCGGGAGTGCCGGCCGCGATCGCCGGCCTGACGACGCGCCTGCCGCTCTTCACGCCGCCGGACGAGGCGGTGCTGCTGTCCACCATCGAGAAGCAGGCCGGCCAGCTGGCGGCGGTGATTCTCTCCATCCCGTACAACCGCGTGCTGTCCGCGGACTTCATGAAGCAGGTGCGTGCGGCGTGCACGGCGCACAACGTGATGTTCGTGATGGACGAGGTGGTGACGGGCTTCCGTCTGGCCCTGGGCGGCGCGCAGGAGTTCTTCGGCGTGAAGGCGGACATCTGCTGCATGTCCAAGAGCATCGCCGCGGGCATGCCGCTGTCGGCCATCTCCGGCCCGGAGAAGATCCTCTCCAAGCTGGCGGACCTGCAGGTGTCCACCACCTTCGGCGGTGAGCTGCTGACGCTGGCGGTGTGCGAGGCGGTGCTCAAGCACTACAAGCACAACGACCCGGCGAAGCACGTCTCGCACCTGGGCCGCAAGCTGCGCGAGGGCATCAACCAGAAGGCGGAGGCGGCGGGCTCGTCGCTGCGCGTGCTGGGCTACGACGCCATTCCCTTCTTCCGCTACTCGCCCGACATGGCCGAGCACGCGAAGCTGATGACGCCGTTCCAGGGAGGCATGGCCCGCCGGGGCATCCTGCTGCGCCGCGACGTGAACTTCATCGGCGCCGCGCACACCGAGGAGCAGATCGACTACACGGTGGAGATGGCGGGCGAGGTGCTGCGCTCACTCGCGAAGCCCGCGTAACGCTCGAGGACTTCATGCCCCGGGGAGGCCGGAGGACCTGGCCTCCCCGAGGGGTGCATCACTTGGAATCGTGGACGTGGTCCGCGTGGCCACGCTTCCAGTAGCCGGTGACGCGGACCCAGCTCTTCTGCGTGCCGCGCTCGTTGAGCAGGTGCTCGCGGATGGCGCGCATCTCCGACGACTCCCCCGACACCCAGGCGAAGTAGTCACCGGCCGGGAACTCGAGGTCGCGGATGGCCTTGTGGAGCAGGCCGGTGGAGCCCGCCTCGGCGCCGTCGCGGTGCAGCCAGGTGAGCTTCACGTTGGCGCGGGTGGTGAGCTTCTGTTCTTCGCTGGCGTCGGCCACCTCGACGAAGACGATGGCGCGAGCGCCCTCGGGCAGCTCCTCGAGCCTGCGCGCGATGGCGGGGATGGCCGTCTCGTCGCCGGCGAGCAGGTACCAATCGAAGTCATTGGAGACGAAGAGCGAGCCGCGCGGGCCGCCGACGCCGAGCATGTCGCCGGGCTTCGCCTGGGCCGCCCACGAGGACGCGGGGCCGGAGCCGTGGAGGACGAAATCCAGGTCCAGCTCGCCGGTGGTGGAGTCATAGCGGCGCGGCGTGTAGTCGCGCGAGTCGGGCTTCTTCTCACCCGGCTGGAGCTGGGGGCCGGTGGGGCCCATGGTGGGAATCACGGGCTTGCGCTGGCCCTGCTCCGGGAACAGGACCTTCACATGGTCATCGGCGCCTTCGCTGTGGAAGCCCTCGATGTCCTGGCCGCCCAGGGTGATGCGCACCACATGCGGGGTGACGGGCGTCACCCGCAGCACCTCGAGGCAGCGGAACTTCACGGGGAACGGACCCCGTCGGTACACCTTCTCGGTCACGCTCGTCGTCACGTGCTCTCCTTCACTTTCATTTCAATATTGACTCGCAATTTCAGTGGCGCAACTGAAATCGCTCGCTCGCCGAGGCAGGCGATTGGCTGACTACCTGAACAGACCCTTGAGGCGATTGGCCTTGCGGAGGAGTTCCTCGGCCCAGGAAGTCGACGAACCGGGCACGGACCGTGAGTTCGCTCCGGGTTCCAGGCACGGCCGTGCCTCTCGACAGACGCGACGGTGACATTTGGACGTGCTACCCACCGGGTCCATGCCTCGTCCCCCTCGAACCGCTCCTTCACCGAAGGGACCGGCCCCCACCGTCGCCCCCGCATCGACGCTCCCTCCTGGCGCCCCGTTCACCTGGCGCTCGGAGAGCGATGAGCCCTCCCCCGCCCGGCTGCATCCGGTGGATGACCGGCTCAGCGCGGACACGGCGCTCAAGCGGGTCCGACGCGGCGAGTTCCTGCAGTACTCGGGCGACTTCCACAACGCGAAGCAGCTGCTGGGCGCGCTGGGTCGCAGGCTGGAGCGAGCGTCGAACGCCCGCACGCCCCTGGAGGCCTTTCGCGCCGAGCGTCGGGCACGACAGCTGGAACACGAGACGCTGTCCCGCATCGTCGTGTCACTCGACCGCGACTACCGGCTCACGCTCGCGCGGGCCCCCGACGTCGCGCTGGCGTGCCGACAGGTCTGGGGTGAGCCCGAGACGGAGTTCACCGTCGTCCCGCTCAAGCAGCTGCTCGGCATGCTCGGAGCCACGGAGTGGCGGCGCAAGGGATTGTCGGTGCCCGGCCTCACCGGCCTCATCCATCCGCACTACGGCGTGTACCTGCCCACGCGCACGGACTACGTGGAGCTGTTGCTCTCGCTTCCCTCGCTGAAGGGACCACGCGTGTTCGACATCGGCACGGGAACCGGCGTGCTCTCGTTCCTCCTCCTCCAGCGCGGCGCCTCGTCCGTGCAGGCGACGGACATCGACTCTCGCGCGGTGGCCTGTGCCCGGGAGAACGCGGAGCGACTGGGGCTGCGCAAGTCGTTCCAGGTCACCGAGGGAGACCTCTTCCCCGAGGGCAAGGCGGACCTGGTGGTGTGCAACCCACCGTGGATTCCAGAGCCCCCGAAGAACCGCGTGGACCGCGCGGTGTTCGACGAGGACAACCAGTTCCTTCGGCGCTTCCTGGAAGGCCTCCCCAACGCGCTCACGCCCGGAGGCGAGGGACTGCTCATCCTCTCGGACCTGGCGGTGCTCCTCGGCCTGCGCCCCCAGGGTTGGCTCCAGGAAGAGTTCGCCCGCTGCGGGCTGACCGTGAAGTGGAGCCGCTCGACAGCGGCCCGCCACTCCAAGTCCAAGGACACCTCGGACCCGCTGCACATGGCGCGCTCACGGGAGGTCACCACGCTCTACTGCCTCACGCCCGTGGCGAAGTGACGCGGACACCCGCTACTCGACGGTGGTGTCGAGGAAGCTGGAGAGACGACTGTGCGTCTCCCCTTGGCGCGTGGGGTCCAGCAGGTATCTCGATGGACTCCACGGAGAAAGCGTCACCGCGAGGAGCCCGGTCCCCGCCTGCTGCCCGTGGAGCGTGATTTCGACCTCACCGGACGCACCGGGCGCGATGCCACTCCGGTGCTCGAAGCGCACCTCCCCACCTTCGGTGGAGACAGGCACCAGCTCCTGTCCATCCAGCCGCACGGTGATGCGCACCGAGCCCACCTTGTAGGGCCTGCCGCCCACCTGGATGTCCATTCCCATCGCCTGCGTCCCCTCGTTCCGGAAACGCCGACGCCAGCTCGCGGCGGCCCCCACGGAGACCGACAGTCCGGCTCGCTCGAGGCTTCGCGGCTCCTCATCCTCCCAGACGAGCAACGGACGTGAGCGCGCGTACGTCCACAATGGCGCGCCCTGCGTCTCCGGAGCTTCGAACATCCACAACTCCGGAGGCGCCCCCTCTTCGCAGCGCACCTCGGCGATCCCCCGGTGCTCGACGGAGTCCTGGACAATCCACACCCGCCCTGGCCTCGCGGTCACCGTGCCGAAACGAAACGGCGCCTCGAACGAGACCGGCACCATGTGCACGAGCTCCGGCTCGGGTGACAGTCGGAGCAGCGTGAGAAACTCCTTCATGATGAGCAGGGCCCAGTTCTCGTCCACCATCGCGAGCCCCCGGATACTGGAGCTCTCCTCCATGTTGAACTCGTCACTGAACCGCCCATCTTCCGAATAGTGAACCAGCGCCGAGTCCATCCCGTTCCGGGTGATGGCCACCAGGACGCCCGTAGGGGTGGGGACCACGAACCACTGCTCCTCGAGCCGAGCCGGTGGAAGCTTCAAGACGAAGTCCACCTTCGGCGACCCCGGGCGTATCACCGCGATCAAGCCCGAGCCGGCATCCACCGCCACCACGCCGTGCGGATGCCTCGAGAGCAGCACCCCGGATGGCTCGCCCTGCCGCCCCTCCTCCGGGAAGAAGAACCCGATGGGATCCGCCACCACAGGCTCCGGGAGCGGCATCGTCTGCCATTGGCTCGCGGACAAATCACTCCACAGGATGCGTGACAAACCAGGGCGTCCGTCGACCTGACAGCCGATGAGCCGATCTCCATCACACACCAGGTCCGCCAGCTCGATGTCCAGAGGCGTGACAGGGGTGTCCCATCCCTCCTGCAAACAGAAGATGTGCGCGGATTGGCTTTCCGGACCGAACTTGTCCGCCTCGCGCTGAGCCCCACGTCCCACCCAGATACGCCCACGTTCGGGGTCCACGGCCAGGACACAGTTCGTCATCCGATTGAGCTCCACCTCGCCTTCGACCCAGCGCCGGAGGCCTTGATGATTCTCATAGACAGTCAGAGAGGAAAGCCCTCCCACCCACAGCTTGTCGCCGCTCGCCCACAGGCGCCGAAGAGGCCTTGTCGTCATGTTCTATTCTCCGCTCCGGGTCGGCGCTCAGCCGACGAACACCTGAAGCGTCTCCTTGAGGACCGGTGAACCCGCCGTCATCCCGTCCGGTGATTGCTCCATCGGAATGCACGCCAGCACCTCCACCGTCGCGAAGCCGCCCCCCGCGCTTCGCGCCTGGAAGACCAGTTCCAGCACGTGCTCGCTCCCAGGCTCCAGCTCCACTTGGAACTCAGTGGAGAAGCCCGAGTACTGCGTGAGCATCAGGGGATGCTCGACACCATCCAGCAACAGGCGCAAGCCAATCAATCCCGACTCGGCGACGGGCCCTCCCAGCTTGACGTACAGCCCGACCGCCGCAGTCCCCATGTTCTGGAAGTGGCGCACCCAGGTGGCGGGCTCCGACATGGGGACACGAACGACCGAATGAAGCACGGAGGACCACTTGAGAACGGGCTGGGTGGGCACCGCTGCGGCGGCTCGGGGCGGGAGGCCCGGCAGGTCCGTGCCAAACCATTCCTGATGGATCGCCCCCAGCACCTCTGTCACGGGGTCCTCCATCTGGCGTTCCTTGCCACGCCAGATGACCTTCACGGGATTCGTCCAAACGAAACGCGCGGTGATCTCCATCCATCGTGACGCCTCCGGCCGCGACTCCTCCGGCAGGGCCCTCAGCCTGGTGGACAATTCGTCGAGCAACGCCTCGAAGTCCTTGTCGAAGAGATCATACAGGTGGATTGCCTGGAACAGGCCCAGGTAGTCGGGGCGGTCCTCGGGAAGGGGAATCTCGAGATAGTCACAGGCGATCTCGAGCGTCGACACCGAGGACGCGTACGTGGCCTCCCGCTGACTTCGCGCCACACGGGCCTCGAAGTCCGTCTCCTCGACCAGGCTCGAGTCCTCCAGGAGCTCCAGGTCCACGGACACCAGGTCCGAGGCGTAACGGGGCAGGTTCCCGACGAGGCCTCGCGCCGTCCCCGCGACGAAGCGCTGGAACCGGGCCTCCTCGACATCCAGCAGGGCCAACGCGAAGTAGAGACTCGACGAGCCACTCCGGGTGCCCACGGAGTACTCCTGCCGCGCATCGCCTTGAGTCGGGTCCTCCTCGCGCACCGCGAAGGTGTACTTGAAGTAGGGGGACCGCAGCCCTCTGGGATTGACGTGCTGCTCGAAGTGCTGCTGCAGGAACTGGAGGTTCGTCGAGATTCGAGTCGGGGGCATGGCCTCGATGGCGTCCTGTCCGGAAAGGGGCGCCACTCAAACGCAATCAAGATGCATGGGCAATCAAGAAGCCATGCATCCGGAGTCCGCGGACGCGAAGTGCGCCATCCGTGAAGCACCTGCCGCCCGACCGAGACATGGTCTTGCATTCCTGGCCTGTCCGAGGCAGGCGGCCAATGCCTCCCGCACGGCCGTCACGACCGAGCCATGCGTTCAGAGGCCGCGGACAACCCCTTGCCACTCATTCGCACGACGCAACGAGCCTCCAACAGCTCAGCCCTCGAGGTCTTCGGGCGTGACGCCGACGACCTCGAGGTCCAGGTCCTCCAGGGGGATTCGCTGGATGTGCTCGCGGGGCTCGTACTTGGGATTGAGCTTGTCGCGGTACTTCTCCGAGCCGCTTTCGTACGTCACCCACAGCTCGCCATCGATGATGTTGAAGCCCTGGGCATACGGGTCGATGCGCCCGTTGCTGATGTCCTTGCGCTCGGAGATGTCCGCGGTGAACGAGTCCGGGGTGCCCTCGAACGGCTGGTAGACGAGCTTCTGGTCACCGGTGGTGAACAGCAGCGCGCCGTCGACCACCGTCATGCCCTGCGCGCGGTCCGGTGCGCGGATGGGCCCCTGGCGAGAACCCTCGACGATCTCCCCGGTCTTCTCGTCGAGCTTGTACCGCCAGACGGCGCCCGCCTTGCCATCCCCGTCCTTGCTGTACGAGCCGACGTACGCGTAGCCGTCGCTCACCGTCATGTAGCTGCCGGCGGACACCAAACCGATGCCCGTCGCCGGGTCCGTCAGCCCTTCGCCGCTGGGGACCTCCGTCACCTGGAAGGCGGGCACCTCGGCGCCTGGCTTCGCGTTCTCGATGGCCTCGCGCCGGTAGACGTAGAGGTGATGGGTGTCGGAGACGTAGACGAACTCACCGTCCGTCGAGACACCACCACCGTGCGAGGGCGCCCCGGCGCCAGGGTTGGAGCTCGAGCCGCCGAGGCGAACCTGCTGCGCCTCCACGCCCGAGTCCTTGTCCTGGAGCGAGAGCAACACGCCTCGGCCGTCGGCGTAATAGGTCGTGAGCACCTGCTCGCGCCCCGCGTCGTAGCCCTGCCCCTGCGGCGTCCAACCGGCGTCCAGGTGTAGCAGCTTGGGGCCGACCGACGGCGAGGACCCCGCCACGGCGCTCGCGCCCTCCGGCGCGGCGGTGCGCGCCGAGCTGTACCCGGTGAGGTTCACGAGGTCGGGCTTCGCGCGCTCCAGGGTGTCCTGGGAATGCGGCCGGGCGGTGGGGAGTGTAGCCGCGGCGGACGCGGCGGACTCCGTCGCGCGGGCCTGGCTCGGAGTGGAAACGGGCCGACTGGAGATGGGGCTGACCACGGGATTGCCTCCGGTTGAACGGACGGCCCTTGCGCCACGGACGCAGGGAGCCAGATTCCCACCCTACGCGATATTGCCCCCGATGGTTACACACCCAGGAGATTCCACGCCGTGGCGTCAGCCCCCGCGCGTCACGCGCTCTGGGCGGAAGCCTCCGGATGAGCATCTGGAGCGGACCGCGACGAGGCAGGATGCACGGGGCTCCTGGGTTCCGAGCCTGGCTCCTGCTCGCAACCCGCCCGACGCCCCTGGCGTACGCGGTGGCAGGTTCATGGCTCGACCGCATCTTCGAGCCACACATGGCGACGGGGGCGTTGGAGCACGAGTCTCGGCGCCTGGCTCGGAGTGGGCACGAAGCACAGTCATCGGTCTCCCTCGGGGTGGACGGAGGCCTCAACCCAAGCGCTTGACGTAGTGGATGATGATGGCCGGGTGGTCCGAATAGTAAGCATTATCAATCGTACGAGAGAGCGACATCGCCCATTGTCCCCTCAGATTCAACGGCAGCAGCCCTACCCGGGACTTATCGACAATCAGCCCACCCATGTAGTTCTTCGTGTCCGAGCTGTTGGAGTGCGACACCTGATACACCGGATAGATGGCCCCATCCGTCGGGTTGACCATGAAGGCGAGGTGGTTCGGGAAGAAGCCTCCGTGCAGTTCGGCCGAATCCATATTGAGATCCCCCAACAGGGCGTCAACTCCACGGGTCTGCGCGAACTTGCCGACTGTCTCCAGTGCCCCCTCCTTGGCCGCGGCGGCGACCTTCCCCGTGTAGCCTGAATCCAGGTGGACGCCCGCGATGGTGATGGCCCCGGGGAAATCCCTGGCGCGCTTCGTGACACAGAGCCACTTCTCCTGATGCTTCACGCCTTGGCGCAGTAAATGTCCCACCGAGTAGATGGAGGGCCCCGTGGCCCCTGCGTCTTCCAAGGCATAGACGGCGATTTCATTCTTGCAGTCGACGCTCATCGTTCCGCGGAGGAGCTCCTTGAGGCTCCCAATCTTCCGGTAGGCGAGCTGGGGAAACGGGTTCAGCGCGTCGGGGAACGGTGCATCGGTGGGCTCCTCCGACAGGAAGATGATCTCCGGACAGAACCGCACCAGTTCGGAGCGCATGTTCGCGCCCCCCTTGAGGTGGATCTTCATCCAGACATCGACGTCCGTGCTCTTGATGATGTGCTCGCGAACGATGTCGCTATAGCGATGAGCAAGCTCCGCCATCAGCAGCAGCCTGGGAGCAGCCGCGGCCGAGCCCGAGGACGAGGACGCGGCGGCCGCGGCAGCCCCCGTGGGAGCGGCGGCGGCGGGCGTGGCGGCCGTCGCGGTGGAAGCGACGACGGGTTTCTCGAAGGCCGTGGCGTTGGGGAGCTTCGCGTTGTTGTACTGGCTCAGCGCCTTGGACGCGGTCAGGTCCGCGAGCGGTGCGAAGTGGTTGCCCTTCGACGGGACGAGGTCTGCATGGAGCGTCCCTTTCGCTCCGCTCTTCTTGTAGAAGTTCTTGCCCGCGTCGAACGGGATGAACAAAACCATGCATTGAATCTGCAAGACCACGGGTGGCTGTGGTTTCGCCAGGTCGTCCCGGGTCGCGAATGCCTTTGAATCCCTGTCGACCGCCCCAGTGGGACGCGCCCCTTCCGAATAGTATCGCTGCACCTTGGCGTTGGAGCCCACCTGCTGATGGCGCGCCTGGTGGACGAACTGCTGGTGGTGGTGCACGACCGTGCCCCGGTAAGTGAAGCCCCCAGGCGCGCTGACTGCCTGGCTCAACACCTTCGAACAGCCGTCACAAACCACCAGCCCTGCCTTCAGGATTTCATTCGTCAACGCGACCAACCCACCGCAGCGCTTGCAGTGGAAGAGCCTGGGCAGGGGCGGCCTGGCAGTCCCCTGCGGAGGAGGAGCGTTGGCGCCGCCCCCCGCCGCCGGCGCAGGGGCCCCCGCCAACAGGGGGCTCACCCTCGGCCCTACCAGAGACGGAGCCCCGCGAAGCAACGCGCCTGGGGGCGCTCCCATGAAGGACGCCATGGCGGCCGCTGCCGCGACACTGGGCGCGCCCGCCGCCGCCGTCGCGCTCGCGGTTGAAACCGTGGCGGTGACCGCGCTCGCAGCCGAGGTGCTCGCGGACGCGCCAGCGTCGACGACGTAGGCGTGTGATCCCGAGGGTCGATTCGGGCACTTCAGCCACGCGCCCCCCAGCCCCTTCTTGGCATGTTGGAGAAGGCAGGGTTGATGGACGTTGACGACGAGTCCACATGCCACACACCTCCAGGCGGAGAGCGGAAACATCGCGAATCCACACGTCGGCAGCGAACACGTTGGCATCGTTCCCCCGTTCGCACCGGCAGCAAGGCACATGCCATGCTGGCATCTGGCGTGATTCGAGGGAGCCCGCCACTGTGTGACATCCACAGCCCAGTGAGACAGAACGCATCCGCGTCCGAGTCCGACGCAGCGGCTCAACTCCACGCGCTGCCGAGCAACCGGACGCCAGAAAAGTCGAAGGCCCTGGAGTCCCCAGCTTTCGCCAAGGACTCCAGGGCCTTCTATTGGTCGGGGCGACAGGATTTGAACCTGCGACCACTTGCACCCCAAGCAAGTGCGCTACCAGGCTGCGCTACGCCCCGAGAACCTCTTTGCTGCCGCCGTCGTGAAACGGTGCGCCCTTATGCCCCTACACAACGCTCAGGTCAAGCAAGAGCAGCAGGGCGCCGTGGAAAAACCTACCCTTCGGACTCCTCCATTCCCTCCTCGTCGAAGTCCTCGCCACGGGCCTCCGCCGCGTCCGCCGCCGCCTCCTCCCGCGCGTCGATCTCCGCGTGATCCTCGGGCGGTGCCTCGCCGTTCAGCGCGCTCTTCAACACCTGGCTCGGCCGGAAGGTCAGCACCCGACGCGCCGAGATCTCGATCTCCTTGCCCGTCTGCGGGTTGCGGCCCACGCGCGCCTTCTTCTGGCGCACCTGGAAGTTGCCGAACCCGGAGATCTTGATCTTGTCCCCGCGCTCCAGCGTCTCCTTGAGCGTGTCGAACACGAGTTCCACGATCTCGGCCGACTCCTTCTTCGAGAAGCCGACCTTCTCGTAGACGCCCTCGATGATGTCCGCCTTCGTCATGCGAATCCCCGGGTTGCCCTCACCCTCAGCGCGGTGAACGCCCGGCCACTGTTGCAGCCTTCCCGAAGCCAAGTCAACCCTCTGACTTCATTCAGGAATTCAGGCACGCAACGAGGCACCCAGCCGCTGGTCCACCTCCGAGACGATCCGCTTGTGCGCCTCGCTGACCTCCACGTCCGTCAACGTCCTGTCGGCAGCCCGGTACCGCAGCGCGAACGCCAGGTTCTTCTTCCCCTCGGGAATCGGCTTGCCCGTGTACACGTCGAACACCAACGCGTCCTCCACCAGCGCCCCGCCCACCTCCAGAATCACCTTCCGCACCGCCCCCGTCTCCAGTTCCACCGGCACCAACACCGCCAGGTCCCGCAGCACCGCCGGGAACTTCGGCAGCGCCCGGTACTCGGGCACCAGCCGGGACGCCGCGTACAGGGGCTCCGTGTCCAGTTCGAACACGAACACGCCCTCGGGCAACCCCTGCGCCTTCACCACCTTCGGGTGCAGCTCCCCCACGTGGCCCAGCACCGTGCCGTCCGCCAGCTTCACCTCCGCGCTGGCTCGCGGGTGGTACGCCGAAGGCCCGCCCAGCGACCAGGTGACACCTTCCACCCGCAGCGCCGCCAGCAGCGCCTCCACCGCCCCCTTGGCGTCGTAGAAGTCCGCCCGCGCGTCCTTCTGCGTCCAGCTCCGGCCTCCACCCCGCAGGCCCCACACCAGGCCCGCCACCCGGTTCACCTCGCGCGCCGCCGGCCGGATCCCCTGCCCGCCCTGCGCGTCCCGGAAGTACGCCCGGCCCGTCTCGTACAGCGACACCGACTCCACCTGGTGCCGCACGCTGCGCGACAGGTTCTCCAGCAGGCCCGGCAGCAGGCTCGTCCGCATCACCGACTGCTCGACGCTCAGCGGGTTGAGCAGCGCCACCGGCTGCTCCTTCAGACCCAGTACCTCCAGGCTCCGGGGCGCCACGAACGAGTAGTTCACCACCTCGTCCAGCCCCGCCCCCGCCAGCGCCTGCCGCAGCCGGCGCTCGGCCTCCGAGTTCGCGGGCTCCGGCGCCAGCGACGCCAGCCCGCGCGGCAGCTTCGCCGGGATGTTGTCGTAGCCGAACACGCGGGCGACCTCCTCCAGCAGGTCCTCCTCACGCTCCACGTCCACGCGCCCCCGAGGCACCTCGTACGTCGCCTGCCACTCGGCCTCGGACACCTTCTCGAAGCCCAGCGCCGCCAGGATGCGCCGCACCTCGGCCTCGGGCACCGCCACGCCCAGCACCTTCTCCACGCGCGCGAAGCGCAGCGTCACCTGCCGCCGAGGCTTCTCGGCCGGGTACACCTCCGCCCGACCCGACGCCACCGTGCCACCCGACAGCTCCGCGATGAGCTGGGCCGCGCGATCCAGCGCCGGCACCACCGTGTCCATGTCCGCGCCACGCTCGAACCGGTGCGAGCCCTCCGTGTGCAGCACGTTCCGCTTCGCCGTCCGCCGCACCCCCGAGGCCAGGAAGTTCGCCGACTCCAGCACCAGCCGCGTCGTCTTCTCGGTGACTTCGCTGTGCTCGCCGCCCATCACGCCCGCGAGCGCCTGCGGCCGCTCCTGGTCGCAGATGACCAGATCATCCACGTCCAGCGTGCGCGTCTTGCCATCCAGCGTGGTCAGCTGCTCGCCCTTCGTCGCCTGGCGGATGACGAGCTCGTGGCCCGCCAGCTTGTCCAGGTCGAACGCGTGCAGCGGCTGGCCGTACTCCAGGAGCACGTAGTTGGTGACGTCCACGACGTTGTTGAGGGCCCGCACGCCGCAGGCCTTCAGCCGGTCCTGCATCCACTGCGGCGACGGCTTGATGGTGATGTTCTCCACCACCCGGGCCGCGTAGCGCGGGCAGCGCTCCGGACTCTCCACCCGGACCTTCACCTTCTCGGAGATGGGCCCCCCCGACTCCACGGGCTTGGGCTGGGGCAGCTTCAGCGCCGCCCCCGTCACCACGCCTACCTCGCGCGCCACGCCCAGGTGGCTCAGCGCGTCCGGCCGGTTCGGCGTGACGTTCACCTCCAGCACCACGTCATCCAACCCCAGCGCCTGGGCGATGGGCGTGCCGGGCTTCAGGTCCGCGGGAAGGATGAGCAGCCCGCTCGACTCCTCGCTCAGCCCCAGCTCCTTCGAGGAGCAGAGCATGCCGGAGCTGTCCACGCCGCGAAGCGCCGCCTGCTTGATCTCCATCCCGTTGGGCAGCTTCGTGCCCACGGTGGCCAGCGGCACCTTGTCGCCGACCTTGTAGTTCTTCGCGCCGCACACCACCTGGATGAGCGCGTCCCCGCCCGCGTCGATCTTCGTGACGGAGAGCTTGTCCGCGTTGGGGTGCTGCACCGACTCCTTGATCTGCGCCACCACCACGCCGCGCAGGCCCTCGGCCGGACGCTCCTGGCCCTCAATCTCCAGGCCCGCCGCGGTCAACTTGCGCGCCAGCTCGTCCACCGACGGCGGCAGCGCCACGTAATCGCCGAGCCACTTCACCGAAATCTTCACAGGTCCACCCTCTTGCTCTCTCGGGACGAAGACAGGAGCGCGGGCCGCGCCACTCCTCCTGGAGCGGCATGCGGGCCCGCGCCCGCCAGGACTCAGAACTGCTCGAGGAACCGAGCGTCGTTCTCGAACATCATCCGCAGGTCGTCGATGCGGTAGCGCAGCATGGCGATTCGCTCCACGCCCATGCCGAACGCGTACCCCGTCACCTCGCCCGGGTCATACCCCGCGGACGTGAAGACGTTCGGGTGCACCATCCCGCTGCCCAGCACCTCCAGCCACCCGGTCTGCTTGCACACCCGGCAGCCCTTGCCGCCGCACGAGGTGCAGGAGATGTCCACCTCCGCCGACGGCTCGGTGAAGGGGAAGAACGACGGCCGGAAGCGCGTCTTCGTCTCCGAACCGAAGAACGCCTTCACGAACGCGTCCAGCGAGCCCTTCAGCTCCGCGAACGTCACGTCCTTGTCCACCAGCAGGCCCTCCACCTGGTGGAACATCGGCGTGTGGGTGATGTCCGAGTCGCGCCGGTACACCCGCCCCGGCATCACCGCGCGGATGGGCGGCTTGCGCTGCAGCATGTAGCGCACCTGCACCGGCGACGTGTGCGTGCGCAGCAGCACGGAGCTGTCCGCCTTCTTCGCGTGCCCCAGCGACGGCTCGTCCACGTAGAACGTGTCCTGCATGTCCCGCGCGGGGTGGTCCTTCGGCAGGTTCAGCGCCTCGAAGTTGAAGTAGTCGAGCTCAATCTCGGGACCACTCGCCACGTCGAAGCCGAGCCGGGAGAACGTCCGGACGATGTCCTCCATCGTCCGCGACACCGGGTGCCGGCTGCCCGGCTTCACCGCGCGGCCCGGCAGCGTCACATCCAGCCCGGGGCCCTGCAGCTGCGCCTCCAACTCCGCGTCCTCGACCCGCTGGAGGGCCGCGGACAAGAGCGTCTCCAGCTCCGCCTTGACGGTGTTGGCCACCTCGCCCAGCGCCCGCCGCTCGTCCGGAGCCAGCTTGCCCATGCCGCCGAGCACCGCGGACAGCTCGCCCTTCTTGCCCAGGTAGCGGACCTTGAGCGCCTCCACCGAGGGCCTGTCCGACGCGCCCGCAATCTCCTGCCGCGCGGCCTCCGCCAACGCCTGCAACCTGTCACGCATGGCCGTGTGCCTCCGTTCTCGCTTCCCCGGGCCCGTGGGCTTCTTCCGGGACAAAAAAAAGGGCCGCCTGGTGAGGCGACCCGTTCACTCTCGCAGGCGGGCGGCCCGTGAAGGCCACCCCACCCGCTCTGTCACCCGCCCGTGAGGGCCGGCGTGTCTCAGGCCGCCTTCGCGATGTTGGCGACGGCCGCGAAGCCCGCGGGATCCGCGATGGCCATGTCCGACAGGACCTTGCGGTCCAGGCTGACCTTCGCCTTGGCCAGGCCCGCGATGAGCTTGGAGTACGAGAGGCCGACCGTGCGGGCCGCCGCGTTGATGCGGACGATCCACAGGCGACGGAAGTCACGCTTGCGCTGCATGCGGTCGCGGCTGGCGTAGTCCAGCGCGCGCTCGACCGCCTGGTTCGCCCGGCGGAAGCAGTTCTTGCGACGGCCGCGGAAGCCCTTGGCAAGCTTCAGGATACTATTGCGACGGCGACGAGCCTTTACACCCTTCTTGACGCGCATGTCTCACTCACTCCGTACTGCGTAGGTTGTCGGTCCCGGGGCGCAGGCTTCACGCCGCTCCACCAGGGACGTCAGGGTTGCCGAGCCGAGGCTCAGGCCCCGTAGGGGAACATCTCCTTGATGACCTTCTTCGCGTCCATATCGCGAAGATGGCTGGTGCCGCGGTTGCCGCGCTTCTGCTTCGGCGTCTTGGCGTGCGTGAAGAGGTGCTTGCCGTAGGCCTTGCCGTGCTTGACCTGGCCGCTCTTCTTCACCTGGAAGCGCTTCTTCGCGCCACTGCGGGTCTTCAACTTCGGCATCGTCCTGATTCCTTCCTTACAGCGTGCCGTCAGCTTCGCGGCCTCAGGCGTTGTCACTTCCAGGCCACGGCGGGAGGCGGCAGCCTGTATCACTCTTTCGTCGCGACTGGAATGGCTTCCGCACTCAGAAGTGGCTCTGCGCGCCTACACGGTCGCCGCCGCTCCGGGTTGCCTGCCCTCTCCCACACCGTCCGTCCGCCCCGGCCACCCTCCCAGTCCTCCACCCTCGCCCAGCCACCCGCTCGCTCACCACCCGAGCGGTGTACGCCCCCATCGGAAAGCGCCGCACCTTACTTGGGTGAAACTGGGAGTCAAGACCAGTCCGCAAGACGCGGGCCAACTGCTCACGGCAGCGTGGCCTCCTTGGCCAACAGGGCCTCGAAGTCGGTGAGCTTCATGCTCTTGAGGTCCTCGCCGCCGTAGCGACGGGGGGACACACCCTCGGCGGCGACCTCGTTGTCGCCCACCACGAGGGTGAACGGGATCTTCTGAAGCTGGGCCTCGCGGATCTTCGCGTTGAGCGACATGCCGCGATCATCGAAGTCCACCCGGAAGCCCTTGGCCCGCAGCGTGTCGCGCACCTTGAGGGCGTACTCCGCCTGACGGTCCGCCACCACGACGATGACCGCCTGGATGGGCGCGAGCCACGCCGGGAAGGCCCCCGCGAAGTGCTCGATGAGGATGGCCGTGAAGCGCTCGAAGGAGCCGAAGATGGCGCGGTGGAGCACCACGGGGCGGTGCAGCGCGTTGTCCTCGCCAACGTACGACAGGTCGAAGCGCTCCGGGGCCAGGTAGTCCAGCTGCATGGTGCCCAGCTGCCACCGCCGGCCGATGCTGTCGGACACCGCGAAGTCGATCTTCGGGCCATAGAAGGCGCCGTCGCCCGGGGCCAGCTCGTACGCGAGGCCCAGCGACTCGAGCGCCGTCTTGAGGCCCGCCTCGGCCCGGTCCCACAGGGAGTCGTCACCCAGGCGCTGCTCGGGACGGGTGGACAGCTTCACCGCGTACGTCAGGCCCACCGCCTTGTAGACGTGGTCCAGCAGCTTCACGAAGCGCTTCACCTCGTCGGTGATCTGCGCCTCGGTGCAGTAGATGTGCGCGTCGTCCTGCGCGAACTGGCGCACGCGGGTGAGTCCACCCAGCGAGCCGGCCGCCTCGTTGCGGTGCAGCACGTCCTGGGTGTGCAGGCGCAGGGGCAGGTCGCGGTAGCTGTGCTTCTTGAAGCCGTAGAACAGGTGGTGCGACGGGCAGTTCATCGGCTTGAGCGAGAAGTCATGCTCTCCCGACTCGCTGTCGAGCACGAGGAACATGTTCTCCTTGTACTTGCCCCAGTGGCCGCTGGTCTCCCAGAGCCCCTTGTTGAACATCAAGGGGGTCTTGATCTCCACGTAGCCGTCGTCCTTCGTCAGGCGGCGCATCCAGTCGGAGAGCGTCTGGTAGAAGGTCGTGCCCTTGGCGGTCCAGAAGGCCGCGCCCGGCGCGTACGGGTGGAAGTGGAAGAGATCCAGCTCCTTGCCCAGCTTGCGGTGGTCGCGCTTCTTCGACTCCTCGATGCGCGTCAGGTACTCCTGCAGCGCCTTCTTGTCGAAGAAGGCCGTGCCGTAGACGCGCTGGAGCATCGGGTTGCGATGGTCACCGCGCCAGTAGGCGCCGCTCGAGGAGAGGATCTTGATGATGCCGATCTTCCCCGTGCTCGGGGCGTGGGGCCCCAGGCAGAAGTCCACCCAGTCGCCGTGGGTGTAGAGGGTGAGCGTCTTGGCGCCGCGCTCGGCGATGTCCTTGACGATCTCCACCTTGAACTTCTCGCCCTTCTCCTCGAAGAGGCGGATGGCCTCCTCCATGGAGATCTCGGTGCGGACGAACGCCATGTCCTTCTTCAGCTCGGCGTTGGCCTCGGCCTCGATCTTCTCCAGGTCCTCGGGCGTGAAGGGCTTCTCGCGGAAGAAGTCGTAGTAGAAGCCCTCCTCCGTCGCCGGACCGATGGTCACCTGGGTGCCGGGGAAGATGCGCTGGACGGCGCTGGCCACCACGTGGGCCGCGTCGTGACGGATGAGCTCCAGGGACTCGGGGCTCTTGGGCGTGAAGATCTGCAGCTTCACGTCCTCGTCCAGCTTGCGGCTCAGGTCCATGTCCTGGCCGTTCACCCGGGCGAACAGGGCGGCCTTCGCCAGGCCCGCGCCGATGCCCTCCCGCACGAAGTCCGCGATGGTCGTCCCCCGGGCCGTCTGCTTCTGGGTGCCGTCGGGGAGCGTCACGGTGATCATGTCGGACATGCGATACCTCCGAAAAAACCGCGGGCGGCAGGGCTCTTGAGAAGCCGTGCCGCCCGCTGGAGATTCACTTCAACTGAGTTGGGTCGTAGTGGGATCGAACCACTGACCCCTACCGTGTCAAGGTAGTGCTCTACCGCTGAGCTAACGACCCGTTGGTGCTGAGGTGGCGCGGGGAATACCAGCGGGCTCCCGCGACTGTCAAGCAAACACGCAGAAGAGCCTTCGATCTTCCCTCTTTTACGCGTCCGGCCCCTACGACGCCGGGCGGATCAGCGCGTGGACCCTGGCCATCACCGCGTCGAACATGGCGGGCGTCAGCCGCCCCGTCTGCGTGTTCTGCTGGCTCACGTGGTAGCAGCCCACCAATGTCCGCCCGCCCGGCAGCGGCAGCTCCGCCCCATGTCCGAAGGCCGGCCGGGGGGAGCCGAACGTCACCCCGGTCCGCTCCAGCGAGGCCAGCGCCGCGTTCCAGCCGATGGCCCCCAGGGCGAGCAGGACGCGGGCGGGCAGCAGCGCCATCTCCCGATCCAGGAACGGGGCGCAGCGGGCCACCTCCTCCGGGAGCGGCTTGTTGTCGGGGGGAGCACAGCGGGCGGCCGCCACGATGAAGGCGTCCTTCAGGGCCAGGCCGTCGTCCCGGTGTTCGCTGGTCCCCTGGTTCGCGAACCCCGCCCGGTGCAGCCCCGCGAACAGGAAGTCGCCCGAGCGATCACCCGTGAACATCCGCCCCGTCCGGTTGGCCCCATGCGCGGCTGGCGCCAGACCGACGATGACCAGCCGTGCCCGTGGATCACCGAACCCCGGGACGGGTCTGCCCCAGTAGGTCCACTCGCGATACGCGCGGCGCTTCACCCGGGCGACCTCCTCGCGCCACTCGACCAGCCGGGGACAGGCCCGGCACGAGGCGATCTCCTGGTGCAGCTTCTCCAGCCTGGTCAACGCACGCTCCTGTTCAACGCGGCCCTCCGGTCGGGCATGACGCCGAGACACGCCCCCGGCGCGCTGTTCCCACGCGAGGGTGGCCCGCCGGCTCGCTGGGGGCCACCTCCCCCACTCAGGTCGACTGGGCGTCGCCGGTGTACAGGCGCGTGCGCTGGTAGCGCTGCACCACCACGCGCAGCACCACCTTGAGGATGGCCGCGACCGGCACGGCGAGGAGGATGCCGACGAAGCCGAACAGCTCGCCGAAGGCCAGGATGGCGATGATGACCGCCACGGGCGCCAGGCCCACCTTCTCGCCGACGATGCGCGGGGTGATGACGAACCCCTCCAGCATCTGGCCGATGATGAACGTGCCCGCGACCACGCCAATCTGCCAGGGCCCCTGCCACGACAGCATCAGCCCCACCAGGGACAGCAGGATGCCCACGCCCGTGCCCAGGTACGGCACCATGTTGCCGAAGCCGGCGATGACCCCGATGACGATGGCCATGTCGATGCGGCCGATGGACAGACCCGCCGCGTAGATCACGGACAGCAGCGCCCCCACCGTCAGCTGCCCGCGCACGAAGGCCGAGAGCACCTCGTCGACCTCCGCGAAGCGCCGCGCCACCAGCGCCACCGAGCGACGGGGGAGCAGGTCCTTCACCCGCCCCATCAGCCGGGGGTAGTCCTGGAGGAAGAAGAACGCCAGCACCGGCACCACGGCGAGCCCCAGCAGCGTTGCCACGAAGCGCGCCGTGTTGCCCGCGAAGGCGGCCACGATTCGCGCCGCCGCGGGCCCCGCGCTCTGCACCAGGTCGGAGGCCTGCTGCCCCAGCTCCGTCGTGCGCTGACGGATCAGGTCCGGCAACGAGGCGCCGACCAGCGCCTCCACGCGTGGCACCACCTGCGTGCTCGCTCGCGAGAAGAAGTCCGGGAGCTTCAACGCCTCGTCCCGGAACACCGGGATGAGGTAGAGCACCGCGCCGACGAGCAGCAGCGTGCCGGCGACGAAGACCAGGGTCGTCCCCAGGGTCCGATCGAGTCCGCGGCGCTCCAGGGACGTCACCATCGGGTTGAAGATGTAGGCGCCGGACAACGCCAGCAGCACGGGCACCGCCACGCCGCCGAACACCGCGAGCAGCGCGAACACCAGGCCCAGCGAGCCCACCATCACCGCCGACCACCACAGGTCGATGCGACGCGCCTCGGCCTCCGTCAGCTCGACGTCAGGCACCGGCTCGGCCACGGGCGCCGCCGTGGGCTCCTCCATCTTCACCGAGTGAAGCACGGGCGGCACCGGCGCACGGCTGATGGACCCAGGGCTGCTCTTCTTGTTGCGCCGTCCGATGACCCACGCTCCTCCGCGAAGCACTCGCGGACTCCGGCTCCTTACAAGCCGCCATGTCACGACCCGAAAGCGCGCAGCCTAGCTTGCAGGGCCCTCCTGGACGAAGGACCCGCCTCGGTTCGCGCCCTCGCAGCCCTGAATACCTCGGCGAGCGAGCGCCTGGCGGCTCAATTGCCCCGACTTCCGAGCGAGCACGTCCGGAGCGCCACCACGCCTCAGGGCTTCTCTTCCGCGGGAGGCGCGGACTCCGTGGCGCGCAACGTGACGTTCAGCCGCGCCCTCGCGCCACTGGGCTCGTAGTACGTCGTGTACGGCCAGTACCCGTGCTTCTTCACTTCAATCTGGTGCAGCCCGACGCCCAGATTGAGCCCCCGGGGATTGCCCGCGTAGTCGCTGCACACGCCCTGGAGCACGCCGTCCAGATACACCTCGGCGTCCTCGGGCACGCAGCGCAGCGACACATCCCCGCTGGTAGGCTTCGCCCTCGCCATCAGCTCGCGCGCCTTCGCCACGGAGTCGGGCTCCTTGCGCCCACACCCCGACAGCACGCCCACCACCAGCCACACACTCCACCCGACCACGAGACGGCGTCGCACCCCGTCACCCACCCTTCCCTGCGGAGTCGCGCCGCGAATCCATGTCGGGGCCGCCCCGCCACTACTGCGTGACGATGACGACCCGGCCCTCGGCGAGGAAGCGCGCGTCCACCTCACCCAGCACCTTCACATCCTCCGACGCGAGCACCAGGTCCGAGCCCTTCAGCCCCGTCGCCTTCACCACCATCGGCTTCTCACCCACGAGCGCCGCCTTCTTCGCCGCGTCCAGGCTCCGGAACCACGCGGCGACCCCCGTCGACTCCCGCACCTCGCTCGCCAGCGCGCCCGCGCCGTAGAGCGCCTTGCCCGCCGCGTCCAACAACCTGGGCGCGAGCACCGGCTTCGCCCCGAGCCCTCGCGCGTCCACCACCAGGCCCGTGTACTTCTTGGCGCCCTCGCGGTTGAAGACGATGACGGACTCCGGCCCGCGGTCCACCAGCGCGGCGGTGATCGCCGCCAGCGGCACCTCCACGTCCAGCTCCATGCCACTGTCCGAATAGAAACGCTTCGCGACCACCTTGAACCCGCTCACGGCCGCTTCCACCCGGCCGCGCACGTCGTCGCGCGCCATCTCGTCGCCGACGCTCCGGTCCGCCCGCAGCTGCAGCGCGCGCACCTGCTCGAGCAGATTCCGGGACGCCACCTGCCGCGCCACCCGCTCGGCACCGAGCCTCGCCTGGGAAGGATTCGCGGCCTTCAGGTCCGGAGCACCCGCTCCCGTCGCCCGGAGCACCTGCCCCTCCCAGTTCACACCCACATGGCCCACCGGATGGACAACCTCCACGGTGGGAGCGGGCTTCTCCGCCTTGCCCTGGGCCGATGCCACCATCGGCACCACCAGCCATACCGCCCATCGTGCTCGGCTCACGGGAGCTCCTCCTGTCCTCACCCGACACCTTGGGTAGTCCCAGGGCAGAATGGCAACCCATTCAACGAGCCCACCTCGAAGGAAGTCAAGGCAACCCCCGAGGCCCGACAGCGCGGCGCGTCAGTTCTCGCTGCCCGCTCGGCCGTGACGGTCCACGTACGCGTCGATCATCTTCCGGTGCCGCTCGGTGAGCAGCGTGAAGCGCACGCCCGAGTGCTCGCGCTTGGCGGTGGACAGCTCCACCCACTCGCGCACCACCTCGCCCTCCGCGTAGATGATCTCCTCCGAGCCCGGCAGCTGGAACTGGAGACCCACGCGCTTGGCGTCGTGCTGGGGCTCGATCAACCGGGCCAGACTCACACCCTCCGGGCTGATGTCCGCGGCCCGCGACATGTACGGCACGCCGCCCATGTACTTGTTCAGGTAGATGTCGAGGGGCGCCCGCTTCGACTTACGCTTGTCGCTCATCGCTCCAGCTCCTTCGCTGCGTGCAACAGGTTGCTCCGGGGTTGAAGCAACCTGGACGCAGGGTAGAGGCACGAGCGTGTCGCGCAAGAAAACGACCCTTTCGCGACTCCCAGTTCGTGCTGGGCGCGGACGCTCGGGCCCTATATTCCAGTGCCCATGAGGAAAGGTGGAACCATGCGAACGATGAGGATGGCAACGCTCGCCCTGGTGCTCGGCGCCACGGGTGCGCACGCGCAAGGCGGTGCTCCCGCGAAGAAGTCCGAGCCCGCGGCGAAGGCCGCCGCGACGGCGCCCGTGGCCGTGGACCCCAGCGAGCTCACCGAGGACCAGCAGACCATCTACGCGCTCGGCGCCAGCGTGGGGAAGGACCTGTCCCTCTTCGCGCTCACGCCGGAGGAGCTGCAGATCCTCCAGCGCGGCATGGCGGACGCCATGGCCGGCACGGCCTCCATCGAGCCCAAGGAGTTCGCGCCGAAGATTCAGGCCTTCGCGAAGTCGCGTCAGGCGCAGGCCGGCAACGCGGCCCTCGTTCGCGCGGCGAAGGAGCCCGGCGCGGTGAAGCTGCCCTCGGGCGTCATCTACCGTGAGACGCAGGCAGGCACGGGCAAGAGCCCGCGCGCCACCGACACCGTCAAGGTCCACTACGAGGGCCGGCTCGTGGACGGCGCCGTCTTCGACACGTCCGCCAAGCGCGGCATCCCCGTCGAGTTCCCCCTCAACGGCGTCATCCAATGCTGGACGCAGGGCGTGTCGCGCATGAAGGTCGGCGGCAAGGCGAAGCTCACCTGCCCCGGAGACACCGCGTACGGCGAGCGTCCTCCCTCCGGCTCGCGCATCCCCCCCAACGCCGTCCTCATCTTCGACGTGGAGCTGGTCGCCATCCCCGGCGACACCCGCCAGTAGTCAGCGCGTCACTTCACCCGACGCAGCCAGAAGCTCCCGGGCCAGTCCTCGGGAGCCCCCCGGTACGAAGGGAACGCCTGGCGCAACCGCTCCGGATGCGTCAGGTGCATGAAGCTGCTGCCCCAGAGCACCTCGAAGCTGTCGTTGAAGCTCAGGAACGCCTGCAGCAGGTACTGCTCCGTCCAGAAGCGCCGGTGCTCCAGCACCCACGCGCGCGGGTACTCCGCCGGCAGGAAGATGTCGTGGACGTGCACCACCACGCCCTTCTTCAGCCGAGGCAACAGCTCCAGGAACTCCACCTGGACGTCGCTGCCCACCTTCAACACGTGGCTGGAGTCGATGAAGAGGATGTCGTTCTCCTCCAGCCGCTCCACCTCCGCGTAGGGGATGTCCTGCGCCTTCAGCGGCTCCAGGCGCGTCAGGCCCGGGAAGCCCGCGCGCAGCACCTCGCTCGGATAGGGCTCGAACGCCACCAGCTCACACGCGGGCGCGCCCTCCCCTTCGTTCTTCCGACACGCCTGCGCGGACAGCCGCGTGGACCAGCCGGAGCCAATCTCGAACAGCCTGCGCGGCCGCAGCTCGCGCACCAGGCCGTAGGCCACCTCCGCGTCCACCGTCCCGAACTCGCTGTTGCCCAGGTGGTAGACATGCGGCTCGCCCGTCGCGGCCTTCGGGAACGCCTGGTACTCGTCGCGGTACTTCGACGCCAGGCGCTCGAGCAGCGCGAGCTGGCTCGACTCGCGCAGGTCGATTCCCACCATCTTCGAGCGCGTGCCCCACAGCGCCTCGGGCAGCGCGCCCGTGTCGGGGATGGGTTGATAGAAGTGGTTCGGCGTGACGTGGTAGCCGCCACGCTCGTAGACCTGGAACAGCCTCGGGTCGTCGAGCAACCCGAGCCGCCGGCTTCCCTTCACCAATCCCTGGGCCAACAGCTCCTTGATGCGACGCTTGATGGGCATGAGCGGCGCCGAGCCTACCCTACGGCCGCGCCTTCAGCGCCGCCTCTGTCGCGCGCAAGAGCGGCTCCGCGCTCACCGGCGCTCCCGTCGCGTGCGTCATCCACAGGTCCGGCGTCACCGAGCCGTACGTCGCCATCCGCTCGAACTCCGCGCCCAGCGGCCCCTTGCGCGACAGGTGCTCTTCAATCTGGAACGCGATGAGGTGCCCCAACGGATAGTCCGGCAGGTACAGCGGGTAGCTGATCATATGGCTGTAGACGGCCAGCAGCGTGGTGCCCTCGCCGCCCAGCACCGGCGCGAAGTAGCGATTCCAAACGTCGCGAGAAATCGACACCACCGCGTCCCTCAGCTGCGCGGGCGTGGCCTCCGGGTTCGCGTACAGCCAATGCCACACGCCCATGTCCACCATCGCGATGCCCGAGCGCTCCCACGTCTGCCAGAAGTCACCGAGCACCCGCTCCCGCTCGCTCTCCTTCGTGGGCTTGCCCTGCCCGAGCAGCTCCAGGTCCCGCGCCTGGAACACGAAGGCCAGCGCCTCCGTGAAGGCGTTGTTGGGCACCCCCGTGAGCAGCGTGTGGTCCACGCCGTAGAGCCCGAAGGTCTGCTCCACGTTGTGCCCCAGCTCGTGCACCGCGATGTTGTAGCCCTTGTAGTCCATGCCCCCCTTCTCCACGCGCGTGCGCAGCCGGGCGAAGTCGCCGCGCCGGAGCGCCTGCTGCGCATGGCCCGCGCCGCGCGAGGCGTCCACGCGGATGCGCGCCGCGAGCCAGTCCGCCTTCTCCGCGCTGAAGCCCATGCCCTGGAGGATGCGCGGCAGGTCCTTCGCGAAGGCCTCCGCCGTCGGGTAGCGCTTGCGCGTCAGCGCGTCCAGCTCCGACTCCGGCCGCTTCGCTCCCGGCTTGAAGCCCGCGTACCAGACGTCCTGGGGCTCCAGCTTCCGCCCCAGTCGGGACTGGATCTCCGCCGCCACGCGGGGCACCAGCGGGGACTCCAGCACCTGCGTCAACAGCGCCTTCACCCGCGCCTCGGGCAGCTCGCGCCCCAGCTCGAACGCCCGGGCGATGCGCGTGGGCGCCACCGGCACGTACGCGTCCACCTTCCGCTCCGCCCGGAAGATGGCGAGCATCCGCGCATAGCGAACGTCCGCCTCCCGCGTGGCGTCCGCGCGGGCCTCGCGATTGGGCGCGTCCGCCTCCACCGTCTCGGGCGGCGCCACCGTGACGGTGTTGGTGAACGGGTTCCAGTCCAGCCTGGGGTTGTCGATGACGGCGGCCGGAATCGTCTGGGTGATGATGCGCTCCATCACCTGCACGATGGTGCGCTGCTTGTCATGTCCACGCGGGTCCGCGTAGTCCGCCTTCAGCTCGTCGCGCAGGTTCCAGTGGCTGATGAGGCGCAGGCCCTTGGGGAAGAGCCGCTCGCCGCGCCCGTCCACCAGGTGGTGCATCCACACGTTGTACTCGGCGATGTACAGGTTCGCCGCCGCCACCTCGCGCGAGGACTCCTGCTGCACGTCCGCGGGGATGCGCATGCTGAAGCGCCCCGCCAGCCGCGCCTCCGCCCACTGCCGCCGCGTCCACGTCGCGCCCTGACGCGTGCGCTCCTCCAGCGTCGTCAGCGGGAAGTTGAGCAGCACCACGAAGCCGACCTTGGCGCGGAACAGGTCCTCCGTCACATGCGAGGACGGGTCATACGACGCCACCAGCGGCTCCACCGGAAGCAGCGGCCCCAGGTCCAGGTCCGTGTACCACTGCGTCTCGCGCCCCAGCTCCAGCATGTGCCCGTCCAGCTGCTCGAACAGGCGCTCCAGCCGGGCGAAGGTCGCGTCCAGCACCTGGGGGTCCGACACGAACTGCTCACGCGCGAAGGCGGCCAGGTCCCCGTCCTCCGGGCCCCACAGTGGGGCCACCTGCGCCACGCCCCGCTCGATGCGCGCGCGCTGCGACTCGCCGTGCTTCGCCACCAGCTCCGCCGTCACTTCGGCCAACGCCTGGGACGTGGGCTTCATCACGGGGCCTTTCGCAGCGGGCCGTGCGTCCACCGCGGAGGCGGGCGACGGCGTGGGGGACGTCGTGGAGCACCCCAGCATCACCACCAGGGGCCAGGCGCGCAGCGGGGACACCAGACGCGGCTTCGACGAGGACATGGACAGCTCCGAGAAAGCACGAAGGGCCCGACCCTTGGCAGGCCGGACCCTCATGATGCATCCAGGAAGTCGTTACGAACGACGCCGGGAATCAGGCAGCGCGGACGTTCTGCGCCTGAAGACCCTTGGGGCCGCGGGCGACCTCGAACTCCACCTTCTGCCCCTCCTGGAGGGTGCGGAAGCCATCCATGTTGATGGCGGTGTGGTGGCAGAACACGTCCTCACCACCGCCATCCTGGGTGATGAAGCCAAAGCCCTTCGCATCGTTGAACCACTTCACGGTACCAGTAGCCATTTGCTTTCTTCTTCTTTCGTCACGGACGCGAAAATCCGCCGTCCGGTCCTACCGAGCGAACTCTAACGGACTCCGAGAATGTATGCGGCCTTTCCCCGGGAAGTCCACCAGGGACCTTCACCATCCGCACTTCTGGCCCTTGTTCTGGGTCTTCAGCCACTGACGCAGCGGGCTGAAATAATCCAGCAACGGCGTTGCATCCATGCGGCGCGTCCCCGTGACGACCTGGAGCGCGTCCGGCCAGGGCTTGCTGGCGCCGAGCTCCAGCATCGCCTGGAGGCGCTTTCCGGCCTCCTTGTTCCCGTAGATGGAGCACTCGTGGAGGGGGCCCTTGTAGCCGGAGGCCTCGCACAGGGCCTTGTGGAACTGGAACTGGAGGATGCGGGCCAGGAAGTAGCGCGTGTAGGGGACGTTGGCGGGGACGTGGTACTTGGCGCCCGCGTCGAAGTCCTGCTCGGAGCGGGCCACCGGCGCGGCCACGCCCTGGTACTTCTGCCGGAGGGTCCACCAGGACTTGTTGTAGTCCGCCGGCTTCACGCGGCCGGAGAAGACCTCCCAGCGCCACTGGTCCACGAGCAGGCCGAAGGGCAGGAACGCCACCTTCTCCAGCGCGTCCTTGAGCTGGAGGTTGATGAGGTTCTTGTCGTTCTTCGCCACCTCCTTGAGCAGGCCGACCTGCTGGAGGTACGCGGGAGTGATGGACAGCGTCAGCGCGTCGCCGATGGCCTCGTGGAAGCCGTCGTTGGCGCCGGCCTGATAGAGCACGGGCAGGTTGTAGTAGTACGTGTAGTAGTAGTTGTGGCCCAGCTCGTGGTGGATGGTGACCAGGTCCTCCTCGGTGGGCTTGATGCACATCTTGATGCGCAGGTCGTTCTCGTACGTCACGTCCCAGGCGCTGGCGTGGCAGACGACGTCGCGATCCCTCGGCTTGGTGAACTGCGAGCGCTCGAAGAAGGTCTCCGGCAGCGGCTTGAGGCCGAGCGAGGTGAAGAACTTCTCCCCCAGTCGCACCATCTTCAGCGCGTCGTAGCTCTGCGCCTTCAGCGCGGCGTCCACGTCCAGGCTGGCCTGACCGGGGAACGGCTCCACCAGGGGGTAGATGTTGTTCCACTCCTGGGCCCACATGTTGCCCAGGAGGTGCGCCGGAATGGGCTTGCCCGCGGGCACCTTGTCCGCGCCGTACTGCTTGGCCAGCCGCCCGCGCACGTAGCAGTGCAGGTCGTCATACAGGGGCTTCACCTGGCCCCACAGGCGCTGGGCCTCCTTCTCGAACTCCGCCGGCGGCATGTCGTAGCCGGAGCGCCACAGCGTGCCCAGATCATTGAAGCCGATGTCCTTGGCGCCGTCGTTGGAGATGGTGACCAGGTTCTCGTACAGCGGGCGCATGGGGCGGGAGATGGAGTGCCAGCCCTGCCACGCGTCGAGCAGCGCGGCGTAGTCGCGGCTCTCCGCCATGACGTCGGAGAGCTCCTCCAGGTCGCGGCACTTCCCCTTGCCGTCGGCGCCGCAGTACTTGCCCTTGCCGTAGAGGCCCTCGAGCTTCGCGGCCGTGGTGGCCAGCTCCGCGCGCTTCTTCGCGTCCGACGGGGCGGGCAGCGCCTGGGACACGCGGAGCAGGTGCAGCATGCGCGCGGTGTCGGTGTCGAGCTTCAGCCCGTCGAAGCGGCGCGCGTCCTTGATGGCGCCGTTGACGTAGCCGAGCACCTCCTCGTTGACGTAGGCGGCGTTCCGCTCGGTGTCGTCCGTGATGTACGTGGACTTGATCCACTCGGCGGTGGCCTGCTTCGTCCACAGGCGCTTGAGGTCCGCGTTCACCTTCTCGACGAACTGCCTGGCCTCTTCGGGCGTGGCCTTGGCGGCGGGCGTCTGGGCGAGACCAGGGGCGGCGGTCAGCGCCAGGGCCGCGAGGGCCGAGCGAAGCAACGACTGCGTGAGTCGGGTCCGGTTCATGGACGCGGACCGTAGAGGAACCGCTGGCCGAACACATCCAAGAAAACAATGTCTACGGCGCCGGCGCGCCCGCCCCACCGCGTCGGCCGCGGCGTTCGTTCGCAAGCTGACGCAATGCGAAAACCGCGACGTCCTTCTCCTTCGCCTCCAGCATCAGGTCCGCCGGCACGGGCAGCGCGGCCACCATCTTCCGGAAGTCCACGGGGTCCACCCGGTCCGAGTGGGCCCCGGCCCGCGCCTGGGGACGCTGGCTGGCCAGATGGAACTTGGGCCGCAGGTCCAACGCCGTCCAGGTCGACGCGGCTTCGCGCAAGAGCTCCTTCAATGACATCACAGGCGTCGAGGCGAGGACCGCGTTGTGGAGGTTGTCGCCCACCATCGGGACACCGTGCTCGCGCGCGAGGGGCAGGACCTCTCGCGCGCTCCACACCTTGTCGTCGTGCTCGACGGTGATCCGCTCGCGCACCGACTCGGGCATCTCCTCCAGGAAGCGGTGTGCCGCCACGAAAGCCTCCTCGCGGGTCGGCGCGGCCCCGCCGACGTGGAGCACCACGCGCGACTCGGGCCCGGCCTCCAGCAAATCCAACACACGCGCGCCGTAGCGGAGCTCCGCCAGCGAGGCCTCGCGAACGCGTGCGTGCCGTGACGACAGCGAGGCTCCGGCTGGCGAGGGATGCATCGACAGGCGTTGATGTGAGCGCCGCGCGAGGCGGGCCAGGTGCTCGAAGTCGCGGCCGAAGGTCTTCCACCACGGGAGCGTGTTCACCGGGTGCGAGGCGAACGGGATGAGCGAGGAGCCGATGCGGAACACCTCGATGCCTCGCGAGGCGTTGAACTCGAGCAGGCGCTGGAGCTCCTCGAGATTCTGGGCGATGAGCGACTCCAGGCGTTGGGGCGTGGCGCCCGCCAGGCGGCACGTGTGCCCCGCGCTCACGCCCAGCGTCAGGCTCTGCGCGACATAGCCGAGTCGATAGGAGTCAAAGGCTTCCATCACCTGGGACAAGCTCGCCACGACCGGGCCCACGCACAGCGGGCCACCGGCCCCACTCGGGCACGCTCGTGGAGCAGGCAGGCCCCCGGGCCGCGCCTCCTGCTGTCAGAGGCAGGCATTACAGCTTGAAGGCATGTTGCTCGGTCACACGAAGGACCCCGCCTGGCCCGCGTCCGAGGATGCGCTCGCCGAGGCCCGACGCTTCATTCAAGCCCAGCGCGGCAAGCGGGTGCTGGTGGCGCCCCACTCGGATGTGGATGGGCTGGCGTCCGGCGTGCTCATGGTGCGTGCGCTCGAGGCCGTGGGTGCTCGCGTCGCGGTCCGTGTCCCCGGGAAGGGAGAGCACGCCCACTCGCCCGGGTTCCTGGAGCGGTTGCGCGCGACGAAGCCCGAGGCGCTCGTCGTCCTCGACATGGGCAGCCGACCCGCGCCGCTGCTGCCCGCCGTCCCCACCCTCATCGTGGACCACCACGCGGCGGAGTCCTTTCCTCCCGAAACCCGGATCGTCACCGCGTTCGGCCATGAGCCCATCGCGAGCAGCAGCCTGCTCACCTACGTGCTCGTGTCGCCGCTCGTCGTGCCAGGGCCGTTGGAGTGGCTCGCGGTGCTCGGCACCGTGGGAGACCTGGGCGCGGATGCCCCCATGCCGTTCCTCAAGGACGCGCTGCGCCGCGCGAACCGCAAGGCGGTGACGGAGACGGTGTCCCTGGTCAACGCGGCTCGACGCTCGGCCCGCTTCGCCGCGCCTCGGGCGCTGGAGGTCCTGCTGCGCGCCGGGGCCGCGAAGGACATCTCCGAGGGCCGAGTGCCCGGCGTGGACGAACTGCACGACTGCCGCGTGGAGGTGCGCCGCGAGGTCGAGCGGTGTGCTCGCACTCCGCCCCGCGTCGCCTCGCGCGTGGCGCTGCTCCTGTTCAGCTCGGAGGCGCAGGTTCATCCGCTGGTGGCCGTCCGTTGGACGCAGCGGTTGCCCGAGCACATCGTCATCGCGGCCAATACGGGCTATCTGCCCGGCCGCGTGAACTTCGCGATGCGCAGCCATGCGCCCATCGACCTGAGGGCCTTCATCCAGGGCCTGGACCTGCCGCCCATGGGCGAGGAGCTGGGCCACGGCCATGCTCGCGCCACGGGAGGGAGCCTGAGCCAGTCCGACTTCCTCCGCTTCGCCGAGGCCGTGGGGCTGCCCGGGCTGCGCGCACAGGACGTGGAGCGTCGCGGCGCGTTCCCCGGCTGATGCGGTATGACGGGGGCGTGCACGCCCAACGCCTCCTCACCCTGCCCTCGCTCCTCGCGCTCATCTCCCTGTCCGCCTGCGACTCCTCGGACGCGGCGCCCGGTGGCTGCGACAAGTACAGCTTCCCCCTCTCCGTGCAGACGTCGTCCGGACATCTGGCGGTCTGCGACAGCCCCGCCTGTGGCAATGGGGAGAACCCGCCGAACTCCGGTCCGCACTGCGCCAGCGTGGCCCGCTGTGGAATCTACGACGAGCCGGTGTCGCGCTGCCTGTACGTCCACAACCTGGAGCACGGGCACGCGGTGTTCCTCTACAACTGCCCGGACGGGTGTCCCGACGAAGTGGCGAAGCTCGAGGCCGCGGCGGCCACCGTGCCCATCGGCGCCAACGGCGTGCGACGCGCGCTCATCGCGCAGGACCCGCGAATCCCCCAGCGCGTGGCCGCGATGCTGTGGCGGCGCACATACCTGGCGGATTCGGCGGATCCAGAAGCGCTCCGCTGCCTGCTCGCCTTCCAGGACACGGACGCGCCCGAGCCGGGCCTCGCCTGCCCCGGCCCGTGACACCGAGAGGCTGAGGCCTCGGACGTGGAGCAAGCGACGAGGCTCCGGGTGCGGGCAACCGGCGTGGCGACCGCACGCCGTTTGTAGTGAGGGGCATGAGATCAACGCTCCGAAGAACCGTCGCCGTGCTGGCGATGACCTGCACGACCCTGGCTGTATCGTCCGCGTTCGCTCAAGCCGCGCCGCCCGGCGTGAAGGGCCCGGTGCCCACCGGCCTCCCCAATCGCCTGTCCATCGGCCTCTTCGAGGAAGCAGGCCAGAACTGGATGCGCGACAGCGGCGTCCCCTGGGACGTGCGCTACCGCTACCTGACCAAGGGCTGGGTGGACAACTGGGGCTGGGGTCAGCGCGATGGCGCGTGGGCCAAGACGTTCCTCACCGAGTCCAACACGCAGGGCTTCATCCCCGCGCCCGTCTTCTACCAACTCTTCGCCGAGCCCGGCGGCGGCGAGGCCGAGTCGCTCGCGAAGGTGCAGAACATCGACACCATGCGGGGGTACTTCGGTGACTTCAAGATCCTCCTCCAGCGCGCGAAGGAGTACGGCAGGCCGGTGCTGATTCCCATCGAGCCGGACGCGGTGGGCCTGCTCCAGTTCTACACGAGCTCCAATCCCAACACGTACGCCGCCGTCGCGGCGACAGGCATGCCGGAGCTCGCGGGCCTGCCCGACACCGTCGCGGGATGGGGGCTCGCCTTCCTGCAGCTGCGCAAGGCCGTGGGCGCGAACAACGTCATCCTGGGCCTCCACATCTCCTCGTGGGCCAGCGGCAAGGACATCTCCTGCTGCTCCATCAGCGACCCGCTCCAGCCGGAGGTGGACAAGGTGGTCAACTTCCTCAAGCCGCTGGGCCTGGGCGCCAACAGCACCGGCGCGACGTATGACGTGCTCGTCGGAGATCCGCTGGACCGGGACGCGGACTTCTACAAGCTCACCCGGGGCCAGGACGTGTGGTGGGACACGAACGACAACGCCGTCATCGCCTCGCGCTCGTTCAATCGCTACCACCAGTGGCTCACGCTGATGAACCAGACCTCCGGCAAGCGCTGGGTGCTCTGGCAGATTCCGCTCGGCAACTCGCAGCACCGCAACATCAACAACGATGGCTCCCCTCGCGCGGGCTACCGCGACAACCGGACCGAGTATTTCTTCGGACCGACCGGAGACGCGCACCGACGCAAGTTCGCCAACGCGGGCGTCATCGCGCTGCTCTTCGGCGCGGGCGCGGGCGGACAGAGCTCGTACACCAATGACCTGGGGGCGAACGGACAGCCCTATCTCAAGAGCAACGCCTCGCCCTTCCTGACCGCCGGCGGACTGACGCTCCCGGCCACCGGCTCCACCCTGCCCGTCCCGGGCACCGGCACCGACGGCGGTACCGGCGGCACGGACGCGGGGGTGCCGGATGCGGGGGGACCTCGCGACGCGGGCTCGGGTGGCATCGACGCGGGGACTCCCGACGCGGGCTCGGGCGGCGGCACGGGACGTGGGTATGGCTTCGAGTCCGGCACCGAGGGGTGGTCGGCCACGGGTGCGCCATTGAAGGCCGCCACGTCCACCACCACCCGCCCCCAGGCGGGCACGCGCTCGCTCGCGATTCCGTTCAGTGGCACCGCGGGCACGGGCGTCGTGTCCGTCCTGACCGCCACCGTGCCTCGAGCGGGCGTGGTGACGATGCGCCTGTGGATTCCCGCCGGGAGCAAGCTCACCGCCGTGCAGCCGTTCGCGCTGGAGGGCGCCACGAGCAACTGGCGCTACACGGGCAAGTGGACCAACGCGAGCAGCCTCCAGGCGGGGGCGTGGAACACGCTGACGGTTCCCCTGCCCTCGGACAGCACCACGCCGCTGTATCAGCTGGGCGTCGAGCTCATCACCAACGCCGGCTGGACGGGCACCGTCCACCTGGACAGCGTGGCCTGGTAGGCCTCACCCACGACGGCTCCGGCGCTCCACTCGAGGGCCGGGGCCGTGTCGTTTCGTCCGGGCTCAGTCGTCCAGGCCGAGCTCGCGGTTGTCGCGGGCCGTGCCCCGGGCGGTCTCGTAGATGGTCGCCAGCGTGGGATTGGAGACGGCCTCCCCGAAGAGCACGTGGAACGGAATCGCATCCTTCGGGTCATCCGGATGCTCCTTCAGCGACTCCGTGACCCAGTCCTGGATCTGGTCGAGCGTGAGGTCCCGCAGGCTGCCCAGCACGGGAATCTTCACGTCCGGGAGCAGGTCCTTGACCTTGAAGAGCAAACCCACCAGTCCCTCGGTGGCCTCGTTTCGCTTGTCCAGCTCCTCGACGGCGAGCATGAAGCCGCCCTCGATGGCGCCGACGAGGCTGCCCATGCGCCGGGCCAGCCGCTGAGCCTCCTGCGTGGGTGGATTGGTGTCCGCCTCGGCCTCCAGCGCCTTCTGCATCTCGCCCAGCTTCTGCCCGACGAACCGCTGTAGCGCCTCCTGTCCCTCGAAGGTCGGCTCCGTGAAGAGCGTCCTCGTGAAGAACTCGGCGAGCTTTCCGGCGCTCCGACTGCTGATGGCCCCGGAGGCGTCCGACACGGCCGAGAGGATCGCATCCGCGTTGCGCGTGAAGAACCGGGCCGCCGCGGCGCGGGAGTCCTCGTTCTCGCCCAGGTGCTGGATGCTGTCCATGAACACCTGGATGGACTGGGGCGTGGGCGGCTGGATGGCATTGGCCGCGTCCAGGAGCTTCCCAACCGCCTCATACGCGCCAGCGCCCAGCGACGCGCTGGGGTCTTCGAGGTTCTGGAGCACCAACGGGATGACGTCCGGGTTGCGCTCGAGGAACTTCTGCAGTTCGTCCGGCGGCAGGCTCGCGAGCGCCGTGGCGATGGCCACCGCCCTGGCGGGGTCCTCCATGCCGTCGGCCTTCATGATCTCCAGCTCGCGCTCCACATAGGCGTTGATGAGGTCCGGGTTGCCCGTCCCCGCGACAATCTTCGCCAGCATCGAGTGGGACTCGCCGCTCCAGGTGCCATTCCCGTAGGAGCCGACCGCCGCCTGCAGCTCCTCGAGCGTGACGGCGCCCCGGCGATAGGCCGCGTCCAGCGCCTCCGAGAACATCTTCTGGTCCTCGGGACTCAGGTCATCCGTGTTCTCGAGGATGTTGCCCACCGTGGGGCCGTACTCGAAGAGCATGTCCATGAACGCCGCCTGCTCCGCGGGGTCCGGATGCGCCCGCAGCCACTCCGCGATGGACTCCGGGTTCTCGCTGCCCGTCGCCTCCTCGATGGCCCGCCGCGCCTCCGCCTCCTCCGCGGGCGTCAGCACCGGACGCGCCTCCGCCTGCTTCGCGAGCGCCACCGGATTGCCGAGGCTCGCCAGCGAACGCTCGCTCAGCCGCGCTCCTTGAAAGGCATCCACGACGCCTCCCTGACGCGCCCGCTCCGCGACACTGTTCTCGACAGGAGAACGCCCCGTGTTGGACGCGGACTCCAGCTTCTGGGGGCTCCCGACGTGCGGGCGTGGCTTGCCATCGATGCGGGCGGTCATGGGCAGACCTCTCGAGCGCTTGAGGGAAATGACTGACAACCCAGTTGTCGGCCTGGCACCCGGGTTTGTTGCCTCGGCCCGCAGGTCTCGCGCGCCTCACCCCGCATGACGCGGCCCGCCGCGAGCCCCGCCATGACCTCGGCCGTCCGCCTGGAAATCAAATACAAACATTCAACACACCCACCACCCGCAGCGAGACCCGCCGCGCCCGAAACAATCGCAACCATTATCGTGCAAACAAATACATCCGTTCCTACCCTGGGGCTCATGACAACCCACCCATTGAAGCGATTGAGTGGCTATGACGTGCTCCTGTCCGCGCTGCGGGCCTGGGGCGTCAAGATCTACACCGGCGTCACGGGCGGCGGGCTCGTGCATTTCCTCCAGAACCTGGAGGCCCATCCAGGGAGACTGGAGGCTCGTGACACCGAGGCGCCGCCCTCGTTCTTCACGTTGGGCGAGTACGCCGCGGGCTTCGTGCCCCTGGGGAGCTACTTCGCCACCGGCGAGGTGGGCTGCTGCCTCGCGACCACGGGCGCGGCGACCAAGCTGCTGACGTGCGCCCTGAGCGACGCCAAGATGCATGACCTCCCGGCGGTCTTCCTGGTGCCCATCGCCTCCACGAAGAGTCAGGGGTTGTGCCCGGTCCAGGACACCTCTCCGATGGGCATCAACGTCGTTGCCCAGCTCGAGGCGGAGTTGCCCGGGGGCGTGTTCATGCTCGACCAGCCCACCGACATCATCTCCCAGCTCCGGCGGGCCCAGCACAGGCTCCAGCAATCCAAGCCCATCGTGCTCGTCATCGAGCCGACCTTCCTCAAGCTCTCCACCGGCGAGGAGACGTGCGACTTCTCCCCGCCGCATCCTCCCGAGTCGAAGCCCGAGCAGCTCCGCTCCTTCGTCAGGACGTTCCACGCCGCGGCGGAGGGGCGGCGCGTCGTCATCCTCGCCGGAGAGGAGCTGGCGCGCTTTCCCCAGGCGCCCAAGCTCACCACCCGCCTGTGCGAACAACTCGGCGCCCCGATCGTGTGGAGCCTCAACGGCGTCAACGGCGTCGAACGACAGAACCCGTGGGGCCATGGCTACATCTCCTTCGGGGGGAACGACGCGGCGATGGAGGTATGGAAGAGCCTGGGCGAGGACGATGTCCTGCTCGTGCTCGGGGCGTGCCCGGACGAGTTCACCGTCAACCTGCAGCCCTACGCCGCGGGGAAGACCTTCGTCCTCACATCCATCGAGGAGGCCTTCGGCCAGATCGACGGCAGCTTCGCCCACCGCGCACGGCACGAGTTCCATCAATGGGTGACGCCCCTGGACAGCGCCCTGCGGGCGCTCATCGAACACCTGGAGCACCACCCGCCGCGCACCCGACGCTCCGAACCCGCGCCCGCGAGTCTCAACCACACGCCGCGAAGCCCGCCCCGTCCCGGCTTCGTGGACATGCGCCAGTTCTACACCCGACTGGACGAGCTCTGGGCCCCGGGGACGCTCGGCTTCTACGATGCGTGTATTGCCTACAAGGACCGGCCCTACGTCACCCAGCGCCCCCATCCGAACGCGCGCTTCTTCGCGCCCTACCGGAGCTCGGCCATGGGCAACGTGCTGGGCGTGTGTGTCGGCGCGAAGTTCTCCAGTCCCGACAGCCACATCGTCGGCCTCACCGGTGACGGCTGCTTCCGGCTCTTCGCCGGTTGCATGTCCGAGGCAAGCCAACTGGACCTGCTCGTCTTCGTGCTCGACAACTCCAGCTTCGGGCTCGTCGAGCAAGGACTGCCCATCGTCATTCCGGGCCTCCCGGCCACGCGCAGACACACCCAGCTGACACCGATGGACTTCGGCGACATCGCTCGCGGCTGTGGCTGGGTGGGGTTCGACCTGAAACCAGACCTCACCAACCTGGACGCCATCCTGGACCTCCACCGTGCCCGCGCGGGCCAGTCCATCCTGGTGACCCTCCCTGTCGACACCGAGCAGATCATCGGCCTCAACCCCCGCGCCGGCAACCTCTGACTCCGCACGCATCCCTGGGGGAACAACGATGAAAACCATTCACGAAGTGATGCCGCTCCTGAAGTGGATCGACGCGTCCTACCAGCAGTATTTCAAGAAGCCCCTGGGCATCGGCTCATTGCCTCCCCACCTCGAGCACGCCTCCGACCCGACCCGCCTGGCGTGGGTCCACACCGAGGCGCCCTTCATGGTGTTGGCGCAGGACACCCAGGCTGAGCCGCTCTTCTTCTACTCCAACGCCGCCGCGTCCCAGCAGTTCGGCTACTCCGCCGAGGAGCTCCTCCAGATGCCCGCTCGGCTCAGCGCGCCACCCGACGGACAGGAGCACCGCGCGGCCCTGCTTCGAGTGGTCGAGGAGCGCGGGTCCATGACGGGTTACTCCGGTATCCGCGTCGCCAAAGGAGGAAAGCTGTTCCGCATTCGCGACTCGGAGCTGTGGCTCATCCACGACGCCCAGAAGAACCGCCGCGGCATGGGCGCGCTCGTCTGGACCGAGAGCGCTCCCGGGAGAATCCCATGAAGCGATTGAGTGGCTATGACGTGCTCTTGTCCGCGCTGCGGGCCTGGGGCGTCAAGCTCTGCACCGGCGTCACGGGGGGCGGGCTCCTCCACTTCCTCCAGAACCTGGAACCCCATCCGGGACAACGGGAGGCGCCGAGCGCCGAGGAGTCACCCCGGTTCTTCACGCTGGGCGAGTACGCCGCGGGCTTCGTGCCCCTGGGGAGCTATCTCGCCACGGGCGAGCTGGGCTGCTGCCTCGCGACCACGGGCGCGGCGACCAAGCTGGTGGCGTGCGCCCTGAGCGACGCCAAGGTCCATGACCTCCCGGCGGTCTTCGTGGTGCCGCTCTCCTCCGCGAAGACGCAGGGACTCAGCCCGCTCCAGGACACCTCCGTGCTCGGCAGCAACATCGTTCCCCAGCTCCAGGCGGAGCTCCCTGGGGGCGTGTTCGTGCTCGACCAGCCCACCCACGTCCTCTCCCAGCTCCGACAGGCCCAGCACCGCCTGGAGCAGTCCAAGCCCATCGTGCTCGTCATCGAGCCAACCCTCCTCAAGCTCTCCACCGGCGAGGAGACCTGTGCCTTCTCCCCGCTGCGTCCTCCCGAGCCGAAGCCCGAGCAGCTCCGCACTTTCGTCAAGACGTTCCATGCCGCGGCGAAGGGGCGGCGCATCGTCATCCTCGCCGGTGAGGAGCTGGCGCGCGTGCCCCTGGCGCCGAAGCTCACCACCCGCCTGTGCGAGCAGCTGGGCGCCTCCCTCGTCTGGAGCATCAACGGCGCCAACGGCGTCGAACGACAGAACCCGTGGGGCCATGGCTACATCTCCTTCGGCGGGAACGACGCGGCGATGGAGGTCTGGCGGAGCCTGGGCGAGGACGATGTCCTGCTCGTGCTCGGGGCGTGCCCGGACGAGTACACCGTCAACCTCCAGCCCTATCCCGCGGGGAAGACCTTCGTCCTCACGTCCATCGAGGAGGGCTACGGGCAGGTCGACGGCAGCTTCGCCCACCGCGCACGGCACGAATTCCATCAATGGGTGACGCCCCTGGACAGCGCCCTGCATGCGCTCGTCGAACACCTGGAGCAACACCCGACGCGCACCCGACGCGCCATCCACGCGCCCGCGAATCTCAACCACACGCCGCGAAGTCCACCTCGCCCCGGGTTCGTCGACATGCGCCAGCTCTTCAGCCGGCTGGACAACCTCTGGGCGCCGGGGACGCTCGGGTTCGACGATGTCTGTCTTTCCTACAAGGACCGGCAATACGTCACCCAGCGCCCCCACCCGAACGCGCGCTTCTTCTCACTCTACCGGAGCTCGGCCATGGGCAACGTGCTGGGCCTGTGTGTCGGCGCGAGGCTCTCCAGTCCCGACAGCCACATCGTCGGCTTCACCGGCGACGGCTGCTTCCGGCTCTTCTCGGGCTGTCTGTCCGAGGCCCGCAACCTGGACCTGCTCCTGTTCGTGCTCGACAACGCCAGCTACGGGCTCGTCGAACAGGCCCTGCCCACCATCCTTCCGGGCCTCCCAGCCTCACGCGGACACTCCCAGCTCACACCGCTGGAGTTCGGCGACGTCGCTCGCGCGTGTGGCTGGGTGGCGTTCGACCTGAATCCGGAGCTCACCAACCTGGACGCCATCCTGAGCCTCCACCGCGCACGCACGGGCCAGTCCATCCTGGTCACCATCCCCGCCGACAGCGAACAGGTCCTCGGACTCAACCCTCGCGCCGGAAACCTCTGACGTCCCCAGAGGAGCCCCGATGAAAGCCCTCCATGAAGTGATGCCGCTCCTGAAGTGGCTCGATAGCTCCTACCAGCGATACTTCGGCAAACCCCTGGGCGTCGGCTTCTGCCCTCCCCACCTCGAGCACGCCTCCGACTCGACCCGCCTGGCGTGGGCCCACACCGAGGCCCCCTTCATGTTGCTGGCGCAGGACGTCCAGCCAGAGCCGGTCTACTTCTACTCCAACGCCGCCGCGTCCCGGCAGTTCGGTTACTCCGCCGAGGAGCTCCTCCGGACGCCCGCTCGGCTCAGCGCGCCACCCGACGGAAGGGAAGATCGCGCGGCCGTGCTTCGAGTCGTCGAAGAGCGCGGCTACGTGACGGGTTACTCCGGCATCCGCGTGACCCAAGGCGGGAAGCTGTTCCGGATTCACGACTCGGAGCTGTGGCGGGTCCATGACGCGCAAGGAACCCGCCTGGGCCTGGGCGCGCTCGTCTGGCCCGCGCCGCTCTAAGGGGAACCCACAGGGAGAGCAACCTTTACAGGTCTTCAGTGTTTTGTGTCCTCGGGGATTTCCGTCCCCTTTTTCGCGAACCCACTGAAGGAGCACTCCCGGATGATGCGACGCCTCACGCTGTCCCTCGTCGTGTGCACACTCGCCTGTGTGCCCGACGAAGGGCCCCCCGGTCCCGACACACCGCTGCCCGAGACACCCGACCACCAGCGCCAGCGCGCCGAGCCACTCGACACCCCGAGCGAGCCCAACGCGCTGCGCTTCCTGGAGCAGGCGACGTTCGGACCGCGCCTGGCCCACGGCGTCACGCCTCCGCCCGCCGACACCGTGGAGCACGTGATGGCCGTGGGCATCCGCCAGGCCATCACCGAGCAGTTCGCCGCGCCGCGCTCGACGTTCGATGGCCTGGCCACCCCGGACCTGGGCTCGCAGTTCTTCCACCACGCCATCCATGGACAGGACCAGCTCCGGCAGCGCGTGGCCTTCGCGCTGGCCCAGGTCATGGTCGTCTCGCAGAACGGCATCCCCAACATCATTTCCACGCCGGAGTCCGAGCCGCGCGTGGCGATGGCCAGCTACCTCAACCTCCTCAACCAGCGCGCGTTCGGTGACTTCCGCCAGCTGATGGAGGACGTGACGCTGCACCCCGCCATGGGGACGTACCTGGACCTGGCGAACAACAAGGCCTTCAAGCCGAACGGCCAGCCCATCTCACCGAACGAGAACTACGCGCGCGAGCTGCTCCAGCTCTTCACGCTCGGCCTGCACAGGCTCCAGGAGAACGGCGAGCCGGTGCTCGTGTCCGGGGAGAAGGTGCCCGTCTACACGGAGGCGCAGGTCCAGGCCTTCGCCCACACCCTCTCCGGTTGGACCTACGCGGCGCCCGCGTGCCCCGCCATCGGCCGCTCCAATCCCGCCACGTACGCCGCGCCGATGATGCCTTGCGACGTCAACCACGACAGCACGTCCCGGGAGCTGCTCCGGGGCGTCTGGACCACGCCCGGCGCCAGCGCTCGACGACACCTGAAGGAGGCGCTGGACAACATCTTCCAGGACCCCAACCTGCCGCCCTTCATCTGCAAGCAGCTCATCCAACACCTCGTCAGCAGCAACCCCAGCCCCGAATACGTCCAGGCCGTCGTCGATGTCTTCAAGGACAACGGCAGCGGCGAGCGCGGAGACCTGCGCGCCGTCATCCGCCGCATCCTCCAGCACGACGAGGCCCGTGGCGCCCAGCCTCCCGCCTCGCAGCTCGCCCGCTTCGGCCACCTGCGTCCGCCCGCCCTCTACGTCACCGCGCTGGTGCGTGGCCTGAATGGCACGCTCGACACGCAGGGAGGAACCCAGGACCCGGGCAGCCTCTTGAGCGACTGGAGCCAGACCCTGGGCCAGCACGTACCCCGGCCTCCCTCCGTCTTCAGCTACTACCCTCCCAACGCTCCGGCGCCCGGAGGTGGAGGGCTGCTCGGCCCCGAGTTCGCCATCCTCGACACCGCCACCGCCACCGCGCGGGCCAACGTCACGCACGACCTGCTCTTCAGGGCCAGCACCGCCACCAAGGGCGTCCTCGTGGACCTGGCCATCCTGCCCCCCGTGTCCGCGGACCTGGTCCAGTGGCTCCATCGCAACTGGCTGCACGGCGCCATGTCGCCGGACCTCCAGCAGGTCATCCTCAACGCCATCTCCCACCCGGACGCCGGAGACCTCACGCGCAGGAAGAAGCTCGCCGTGTACCTCACGTCCCTCTCCCCCGAGTTCCAGATCCAGAGGTGATACATGGGCTTCTCACGACGACAATTCCTCCGGAACACCTCACTGGGCCTGGGCGCGCTGAGCGTCTCCTCCACCTTCCCCCGCTGGCTCGGGGACGCCGCCGCCGCGACCCTGTCCGGTTACGCCGGCTACCGCGCCACGGTGTGTGTCTTCCTGCTGGGCGGCAACGACGCCAACAACGTGCTCGTGCCTCGCGCCAACCTGGCGCATGGGCAATACCTCGACGCGCGCTCCACGCTCGGCATCCCGCTCGCGGACCTGCGTGTCATCAACCCCGTCGGGATGGCCGCGGGGGCCTATGGGCTGCATCCCTCGCTCGCGAAGCTGCAGGCCCTGTTCGAGGCGGAGAAGGCCGCCTTCGTGTGCAACGTGGGTCCGCTCACCCTGCCCATGCGCAAGCAGGACTACGAGCAGGGCACCGTGGCCCGTCCCGACAACCTCTTCTCACACAGCGACCAGCAGGATGCCTGGGCCAGCGACATCGCCAATCCCTCCACCGTGGACCTGCCTCCGCTGCTCGAGGACAAGGTCACCGGCTGGGGCGGGCGCACCGCCGACCGGCTCCATGGACTCAACCCCGGCGACTACCCGGAGGTGACGTCCTTCGGAGGCAAGGCCCTCTTCACCGCCGGCGCCGAGCGACAGCCGCTCATGGTGTCCCCCTCCGGTGAGCTGGGCCTCACGCCGCACCCGGACGCGGACTTCGATGCGCTGCGCACCCAGGCGCTCGAGGACGTCGTCGCCATCCACAACGGCGTCACGCTCGAGGCGAGCTACGGCGGCGTCTTCACCACCGCGCAGACGTTCTCCGCCGCGCGCGCCGCCGCGCGGCAGACGGCCTGGGGCGCCCTTCGTTCGCAGACCCAGGGCGACATCGCGGGCCTCTTCACGCCGCCCGCGGGCACCTCTGGCTGGACGCTGCCCCTGCAGCTGTTCCAGGTGGTGCAGGACCTGGTCGCCGGCGCCATGCCCGCCACCCGCGGGGGCCTGGGCGTGCGCCGACAGATGTTCTCCGTGGGGCTCGGCGGCTTCGACACCCACGCGGGACAGGACACGACGCACGCGGCCCTGCTCGCCCAGCTCGACTTCGCGCTGGACGCCTTCCAGCAGGCGATGACGCTGCTCAAGAGCGAGGGCGTCTTCGGCGCATCGCCACCCCAGGCCACCCTGTTCACCATGAGCGACTTCGGCCGGACGCTCGCGGAGAACGGCGAGCGGGGCACGGACCATGGATGGGGAAGCCACGCCATCGTCGTGGGTGATCGCGTCCAGGGCCGCCGTCTGCATGGCGTCTATCCCAACCTGGACCTGCTGTCGGGCGGAGTGAACAACCCAGACTCGGTGGACGGCAGGGGGCGATGGTTGCCTTCACTCTGCGTCGGTCAATATGGATTCACGTTTGCGTCATGGTTGGGGCTCGGAGGAGTTGCTGACAGGGACCATGCCTTCCCCAACCTGTCGGCCTATGTCGCCGCCGCGACCACGGGTGGCTTCCCCGCGGCCGCTCGCGCCTACCGGATTCCCTTCCTGATTCCGGACCCCTGAGCCTCTGAGGGGCGCGGGGGAGGACCTGCTCCGTCCACCCGCGCCCCTCGCCCCGACACGTCACCTCCGGATGGGTCAATCACGACAACTCACGCCCGGTAGGATGTGGCTTTGTTTTGTGACCTACCCGATAAAACCTTGAATCCGGAATGTTCATTCACGTACTCTGCGCGTGCGTTCATGTTTCGCATGAGCGCACTCAAATCACTCGAGGGGGACATTCCATGGCAGCAGACGCAGCGGCGAACGTATCCGACGCCCTGGCCACGGTGGACAACATCGCCATCCAGGTCGAGCAGGCGCTGTACAAGCTGTATCTGGCGGTGAGCGGTTCGGGTTTCAAGGCCATCACCGACAAGATCGCGGTCATCTGGACGCCGGTGCGCAACGTGCTGAGCTCGGTGCTCAAGCAGGTGGAAGGGCTCATCAAGCCCCTGATGGACCCCAATGTGGTGGACTCCATCAAGAACGTGCTGGAGGCCGGGCGCGACCTGGTGAACTCCACGTTGGATCTGCTGCCGGACTCGGCGCGGAACCTGGCGCTGACGGGACAGCGCTTCCTGAACATCATCGTCGACTTCGTGGGAGCGGGCGTCGAGCACATCGTCGCCATCGTCGACCTGCTGCTCAACGTGGGCAAGGCGCTCATCAACGAGGTGTCGACGCTGCTGCCGGCGACGATCGCGGCGCTGCGCAAGACGGGCGTGCAGATTCCCGCCACCAATCCCTGATTCCAGGCGTCTTCCTCTCAAACCAACCAGTCATTGAATAGGACCGTGCCCCGGTCGGGGTGGGCGTGTGCCCAGGCACACGGTCCGGGGAACCTGCACCCTGAGCAGGGTTCAACACCCCCTCGCTCACGAGGGTCGGGGAGCGTATGGCCACAGGTCTCATCATTCCCGGTGTCCAGGTCACGGTCGTCAAGGAAGTGTTGCCCCAACAGCTTGCACCGTCTGGGGTTCTCGGTATCACCGGCTTCCTGGAGTCAGCCCAGGGCAAGGTGATACGCGCCAGCAGCTGGTCGCGGTTCCTGGAGGTGGCCGGACGCGCGAGCGCCTACAGCCTCCCGGAGGCGAGACAGGCATTGGATAACGGTGTCTCGGAGCTGGTGATTTCACCGCTCGCCGCGGCGGCCGGGACCAGCGCGACCATCACCGCCCCGCCCGACGCCAGCAAGTATCCCTCGGGCTCCACGGGGGAGAAGCATGGCGCGACGTTCCAGGCGCGTGTCCCTGGCCCGTGGGCCAATGGCATCACCGTCAAGGTGAGCTACCGGGACAACATCGACAAGACGGTGTCGTTCGACCTGGAGGTCATCCACCCCGCGAGCGGCGCGGCGGAGGTGCTGCGCAACGTGAACTCGGCGGGGCTGGTGTCGACGCTGGACACCTCGTCGTTCATCCGCGTGGACACCACGAAGGGCGTGGGCTGGCCCACGGCGGGCACGTACACGCTGGCGGGCGGCAAGGACGCCACGCCGGACGAGTACGCCACGGCGCTGGGCAAGCTGAAGGACCACGCGGACGTGGACCTGGTGCTGGCCGCGGTGCAGGACTTCACGGACCTGGCCAAGGTGTCGCGCATCTATGGCGACGTCATCAGCCACTGCAACGCGCTGAGCGGCGAGAGCAAGGGGCGCCTGGGCTTCGGCCAGGTCCCTCCCACGGGCACGATGGAGAGCACCGAGCAGCTCGCCTCCAACCTGGTCAGCGACAGGTTCGTGCTGGCGGCGCCGCACGGCGTGGTGGGCGCGGTGGCGGGCATGGTGGGCGGACTCACGCCGCATCAGTCCCCCACCTTCAAGCGCGTGTCCGGGCTGAACGAGCTGTCCTTGAGCGTGGAGGACCAGAAGCGGCTGCTCAAGGCCTTCGTGGTGCCGGTCATCACCGAGCGCGGCCGGGGCACCATCGTCGTGCGGGGTCTGACGACGGATGGAGATCAGATCAACGTGCGGCGCGTGGCGGACCGGGCGGTGCGCACGCTGAAGATGGTGGGCGACCTGTTCATCGGGTTGCTCAACAACGCGGACGGGCGCAGCGCGCTGAAGCAGAAGCTGGTGGAGGCGCTGGTGCAGATGGAGAAGGACGGCGCCATCGTCCCCTCCACCGACGGCAAGGACCCCGCCTTCAAGGTGGAGGTCTATTCGTCACAGCAGGACTTCGCGCTCGGAATCGTGAGGGTCAACATGGCCGTCAGGCCCGTGCGCGCCATCGACTACATCTACGCGACCATCACGGTCCAGGTCTGATGAGGGAACGCATCGATGCCAACGGTATTCTCAGCCAACCGTAGCAGCATCCTCGTCGACGGCGAGGCCGTGGACGGTCTCCAGTCGCTCGCCTTCCGGGTCGTCACGGAACGCGAGGACATCCGCGCCATCGGCTCCAACGAGCGCGTGGACGTCATCTTCGGCCTGCGCACCGTCATCGGTGAGCTGGTCATCCGCTCCGCCGCCGTGAAGCTGGACTCGCTGCTCGACGCACGCGGCAAGTTCCAGCTGGTGGCCAACCTCAAGCGCACCGAGGGCACGGACGACACGCGCACCTTGTCCTTCGACGACTGCTTCGTCGAGAGCAAGTCGTTCCAGATGGACGCCCACGGCAGCGCCGCCACGACGTACGCCTTCACGGCGACCCGCCTGCGCGAGGAATAGTCCGTGAGGGAGGCGCCCGCGAGCCCACGCACGGAGTCGCCCGGAGCGTCGCTCTCCATCGAGATCGACGGCCGGCGATTCCACCTCCACACCCATGACTCCTCACGGGGCATCGAGGTGGAGGTCGCCTCCGGGGAGCGAGTCTCGCTCCGTCGGTGGGGCTTCGGGGCGCACCTGCGCGCGCTGGACTCGCATGCGCGGCTGGATGGCGCGGGGCTGGACTTCGACGCGGCGGGCTTCGCGCTCGACGTGCTGCGGGACTCCGGTGTTCCGGAGTCATGCTTCGGGGAGCTGGCGCCGCTCGCGCTGTGGTGGGCGTTGTGTGGACTTCGCGAGCCGTCCGTCGGGGCGCTCCCAGAGGGATGGTGGCAGGCGGGTGAGGTGCGTGCCCGGCTGCGCCCCTGGACGTTCGCCGAGCGCACCCAGGTGCTCGAGGCGAGCCTGCTCATGCGGGCCGATGGGGCCCGCGAGCTGAGCCTGGAGCGGTATCTGCGGGGGATGCTCGACGCGTCGGTCGTCGAGTGGGTCCCCGCGGTGGCGCTGGAGTCGCTGGACGGCGCCACCACCGCGGCGCTGCTGGAGGCGGTGGTCTCCATCAACGCGGCCCCCGCGAAGGCCGAGGACCGGATGCTGGAGGCTTCCGACAAGCAGGCTCGGGTCCTCGCGGAGGTGACGCTGAAGCTGTGCCGTGCCTTGGGATGGACTCCCGCCCAGGTCTGGGCGACGCCCGCCTCCGAGGTGGACCGACTGCTGGCGATGTTGAAGCTCACGGAGCCTCCTGTCGCGCCTGCGCGTCAGGCCCCCGCATCACGGGCCATGAGGCTGTCCGACTTTCCCGATGCCGTGGTCATCCAGGTGGAGGACGACTGATGCGAACGACGTTCACCACCGCGGAGCTGACCTCACGCCTGCGCGCTCCCGCGCTGCGTGTACTCGAAGGGGTCGCGCGGCAGCTCGGCGCTCGACTTCCGAGTCGTGAGGAGCCGCTCCGCGAGCCACCCGATGACAGCGCGACGGCTCGAACTGAAGCGGCCCACATGGCGCTCACACCGAGCCCGTCGGACCACCGCCACCAGGAGTCCGTGGCCGTGCGCTCCGGAGCTCACGTCGCGCCGGATGACGGAGCACGCGAGAAAAACGCACGCGGCCCTGAGACGTCCGCGGGGCTCTCGTCGAGGGCGGTCGCAGCTCCCCACGGAGCGCCTGTTCTTCCCGCACCGTCGAACGCGACGCCAGGTCCCGATCCCCGAGCATCCGAGCTGCTCGTTCCATCGACACATGCAGCGCGCGAGGCGCAGCAGGGCCCCGCGACGAGCCATGCAGCACCCGCCCCCGCTCTCTCGACTCACGAGGCTCGGCCGGGCCCCTCCGCGAGTCACGCACCGCACAGCACGCGTGCTCTCGCTTCGGTGAATGGAACGCGCGCGGCGCAGCAGAGCCCATCCGCGAATCACGCAGCGGACGGGACGCGAGCGCTCGCGCTCTCGGCGGATGGGACACGCGAGGAGCAGCAGAGCCCTTCCGGGAGTCACGCAGTGCACAGGATGCGCGACTTCTCCCCCGGAGCAGGGGCTCTCCGCGCGACGCTGGCCTCGTCTCGTGATGCGGTGCACGAGGACCGAGGTCTTCGCTCCGACTCTTCGGTCGAGGTGATGCGCGAGGATCCAGGCCTCACGCCGCTTGCATCATCGCGAGGAGCCTCGCCCACCGCTCGAGGGCTCGCCCCCGAAGCGCCCGCGCCTCACGCCTCATCGGGTGACGCGGTGCGAACCTCTGGCTCCACGACACCGCTCATGCGGCACGGAGCCCTCCCGCGGTCCGCCCCGTCGCGGACCTCCGAGACGGCTCCGAGCGAGCGGTTCTCCGACACCTCGATGCACGCGAGTGATGACGGACGCGGCATGGCCACGGCGCCCCTGCCCGTCTCCGTCGGACCGCGACCCGATTCATCGCCGCGCGCCAGCGTTCCCGGCGTGCTCCAAGGGCTCGAGGTCTCCACGGGGACCCGTGCCACTTCCGCCGGAACCACTCCCACGCCGGAAGGACTCCGCATCTCCGTCAGGTCCAACGAACCTGCCTCGCCGAAGCGACAGGTCGTCCGACTCATGCGCGCCCTGCCTCTCAGCAGTGCCTCTGGGCCCGAGACGGTCTCCGCGCCAATCCTCGGCACCGATGCGACGAACGTTCCGCCCCCTGACGAGCGAGCCTCCGCGGTCCCCCTCCCCTCGCCCACCACCGTGAGCGGGGCTTCCACGAGCGCGGACGTCGGCCCCCGCCCGCGCGTCGCGCAGTTGCTGTCACCGACACCTCCGTCGCCGCCCCAAGCCCGCCCCAAGTCCCGTCTCACGTTCGCGCCCCCCGAAGCGCCGTCTCCCGCTCCCCAGCCGACGCTCCCCCTCACGCGTGATGTCTCCCACGCGATGGCGCCGCTGCTCGAGCACGCGCGACAACTCTCCCTCCCCGCCCCGAGCGCCGAGCCCACCACCAGTTCCCCCGTCCAGAACACGTTCAACGTGAGCGTGCAGGTCGGCGCCGACAACACGGCGGCGGGCATGGACCGGCGCACGCTCGAGGACGCGCTGGTGGACATCCTCCGCGAGTCGGCACGTCGCCACGGACTGGAGGTCTGAGCCATGGCCGGCATCGGATACACGGTGAACATCGGCTCGCTCCGGGCCTCCAACACCTCCCGACAGGGCCAGGCCCTGGTCCGCTCCATCTCCAGCGAGCTGACGATGGACGGCGTGGGCGGACGGTGCACCGTGGAGCTCGTCCCCTCCGACGCGGCGCTTCCCGCCCCCGGAGCGTCCACCACCATCGCCCTGGACCCGGGCGACGGCTCCGTCACCGTCTTCACCGGACAGGTGCTGGAGACCCGCGCCGCCGCGGACTCCGCCGTCGTCATCGGCGGCGACGCGCTGACACAGCTCGCGCGCATCGACGCCACGGGCGCCTACGAGCAGATGTCCGCCGGCTCCATCGTGCGCGACCTGCTCGGGCTCGCGAGCGCGAAGGCGGGCACCGTCGAGGACGGCCTGACGTTCCCCAGCTACGTCCTCCACCGCGGCCCCCGCGCCCTGCGCCACATCCAGCGCCTGGCGGAGCAGTGCGGCTTCGACGTCTTCACGAACGGCAAGGGCCAGGTGCACTTCTCCGCGCCCAAGAAGGGCGGCGCGGACCATACGTTCGTCTACCGCACCCAGGTGCTGCGCACCCAACTGCATCAGGCCCTCCCCGTCATCGACGGCTTCGAGGTCTGGGGCGAGGGCGCGGCCAGCTCCCAGGGTGACAGCAAGGCCCACTGGCTCGTGGACGATGTCGCGCCCATCCACGGCAAGGCCGCCCTGGGCGACAAGGGCCAGGTCCGCGCCGGCTCCAAGGGCAAGCAGTCGCGCGAAATCAAGGACGGCTCCGTGCGCAGCGGCGACAGCGCCTCCGCGCAGGCCAAGGGCCGCGTCACCGCCCTGGCGTCACGCAAGCTCCAGGGCTTCCTCGTCGTGCTCGGCGCGCCCGCCGTCCAACCCGGAGACCTCATCGCCGTGAAGGACATCCCCGAGGGACATCCCGTGGAGGGCCTGCTCTCCGGACAGGTGCTCCGCGTGCGCACCGTGCGCCACCAACTCGACGCCCGCACGGGCTTCACCACCCGGATGGAGCTCTGACATGGCCGTCCGCATCGGAAGAATCGAGCTCGTCGGGCTCACGAAGATCTACACCGAGGACGCGCGCAACCTCGTGCAGCAGCGCGTGCCCGGTCAGGCCGGCAGCGTCTTCCAGGACCTGGGCCGCGAGCCCGTCACCGTGGTGATGGAGGGCCTGCTGCTCGGCGAGGACCCGCAGGCCGCGCTGGAGGAGCTGCGCCAGGCGCAGATGAAGGCGACGCCCCTGTCCTTCGCATCGGACGCCATCGCCGGCGCGGACCTCACCGACGTCCTCATCGCGGACTTCCAGGTGCGCCAGCTCGCGGGCCACCAGAGCCGCTTCAGCTTCTTCCTGCGCGTCAAGGAGTACGTCGAGCCCCCCGCCAAGGCGGACGCGGGCGTGGGCGCGGTGAACGACGCCGTCTCGAAAGACGCGCAGTCCTGGGCCAAGAGCTCCACGGATGCCGCGGGCGTGCTCCAGAAGCCGGAGTCGCTCATGGCCGCGGTGGACGCGAACCCGGAGCTGCTCGGCCACCTGTCGCCGGACGAGCTGGGCTCGGTGGTCAACGGCACCAAGGGCTCCCTCACCGGAGGCAACTTCAGCAGCCTGCTCGGCAAGCTCGGCAAGGTGAACCCCGGCGCCATCATCGGCTTCGTGCAGTCGCTCAGTCAGGCGGGGAGCCTGGGCGAGTTCATCGAGAAGCTGGCCACCGAGGGCATCAACATCCTGGAGCAGATGACGGGCCTGGACCTGGGCGACGCGCTCACCATCATCAAGGACATCGCAGGCGCCGGTGACTTCCTCGCCAAGGTCCAGCGCGTGGGCAAGGAGGCCGTCGCCCTGGGCGAGGTCATCAGCGGGTTCGATCCGCTCGGCCCCTTCAAGGACCTGGAGAAACTCCCGTGAGCACGACGGCCGACATCGTGGATGGCATCACCCGGTTCATCAAGGCGTTGGACGACCTGCTCGAGTCGAAGACCGTCACCGCCATCGTCAACCTGGTGCGCAAGTGCGGCATCGGCGCCCCCGTGAAGCTCGTCCTCGACGGCATGGACAAGGTGATGGACTTCATCATCACCTGGCTCGTCCGCCTGGAGCAGGTGGCGGCCATCCCGGAGCTGCTCGAGAAGCTGGACCCCGCGCTCGATGGGCTCAAGGCATTGGGCGAGAAGTCCGAGCAGGAGATGCGCGACATGGGCCTGGAGCCCCTGGCCCCGCTCGCGGGCGCGGCGCACGCGGCCCATCAGCTCCTGGAGAAGATCCGCGCGGGCGTCACCGTCGTCCTCCAGGGCTACCTGCCCAAGCAGTCCCTCGCGTCGCTGCGCGAGTCCGTCGTCGACCTGAAGGACACGTTGAAGGAGCTGGGACAAGCGCTCGTCGCCCCCGGCAACACGTCGTTCACCGCCCTGACGCCCGGCACCCCGCTGCTCACGGGAGGCGCGGCGTGAGCGACCTGGTCACCATCATCCGCGCCATCATCCGCGACGAGCTGGCCTCGCTGCGCCTGGGAGACCTGGGCGTGGTGACGAGCGCCTTCCCCCACGCGGACGGCGACGCGCACAACCACGAGTGCAACGTGAAGCTGCGCGAGAGCGGTCTGGAGCTGCGCCGCGTGCCCATCGCGACGCCGCACCTGGGCATGGTGAGCGCGCCGCACGCCGGGGACCTCGTCGTCATCACGTACCTCAACGGCGACGCCAACCGCCCCGTCATCACCGGCCGGCTCTACTCGGACAAGCTCAACCCGCCCATCCACGAAGCGGACGAGTGGCGCGTCGTCTCGCCTCCCAACGGCAAGACGTCCATCGCCATCGACCAGGAGCAGTCGGTGGTCATCACCGCTGGCGAGACCATCGTCACGGTGAAGCAGGACGACGTCATCACCATCAAGGGCAAGACGGACCTGTCGCTGGAGGTGGAGGGCAACGTGCAGCTCAAGTGCACCGACTGCACGGTGGACGCGTCCGGGAAGATCGACCTGGGCAAGAGCGGCAGCGGCGTCATCACCGAGAAGAGCCACAAGTGCTACTTCACCGGCGCGCCGCTCAAGGGCTCGCAGGACGTGAAGGCCAAGTAACCATGCCGGCACCGAGCGGAAGCGAGATAGGCGGCCTGGCGAAGGGCGCCATGCAGTCCGCGGGGCTCCGGGGAGAGAACGCCCCGGACCTGGCCACCGCGCTCGGTGACGCCTGCGGCCAGGCGTTCACCCTCTTCGCGAACATGGCCATCGTGTCGCCGGGCATCCCCGCCGCCGCGCCTCCGCCTCCGGGCGCGGGCAGCACCGCGGGCCCCGGCATGATGCTGCCACCGCCCGCGGGCGGCCCCGGCGCGTCGCAGATAGAGCCCATCGCCAAGGGCCTGCTCGCGTCCAACAAGATCAACGGCGAGCAGCGCGACGCGCTGGCGAAGGCCATCGCCCAGACGGTGGAGCAGGCCCTGATTCTCTTCACCACCATGGTGATGGTGGCCCCGGGGATGGCCATCGCGGGCTTCACCACCACGTCACCGGGCAGCCTCATGGGCGCGGCGCCCGCGAAGCCGATGCTGCAGCCGCTCGCGCTCGGCTTCCTCCAGGCCGGCGGCATCCGGGGCGAGAACGCGCCGGACCTGGCGGGCGCCATGGCGCAGACGCTGGCCGACGCGCTCACGCAGATGATGACGCGCCTGAAGGTCGCCCCGGGCATCCCCAGCTCACCCGGCGCGACCGCGGGTCCGGGGAGGTTGCTCTGATGGCGGACGAACTCAAGACCGACCTGCGCCTCTCGTTCAAGGAGTCGGGCGGCATGGACCTGGACTGGTCCGACGACGGCGGCGCCACGACGGTGAGCGGCAGGGACAACCTGGTCCAGGCCCTGACGATGCGGCTGCTCGTCTACCGGGGACACCTGGAGCAGCTGGGCCACCAGCGCTACGGCAGCCGGGTGGCGGACCTCATCGGCGAGCCACTGGACCGGGCCAACCTGGACCTGCTGCGCAGGTACGTGCGGCAGGCCATCAAGGAGGACCCGCGCGTGGACGAGGTGCTGCATCTCACCGTCTTCGCGAGGCCGGACCTCCCGGGCGCCGTGGATGTACGGGCGCGCATCCGCGCCATCACCGGCGACCCGGTGGAGCTGGGGCTGTCGCTCGACCTGGGCTGAGCGCGCGGGACACACGGGTACGGACACGACTTTGGGGAGAGCGTGATGAACGGCAAGGAAACGCAGGGCATGAACGGAGTGCTGACGCTCGAGATCTTGAACCTGGACGGTTCGCTGATGGAGCGCCGCAAGGTCCCCAACCTCATCACCATCGCCGGCAAGCGGCTGGTGGCGGAGCTGCTCATGGGGCGCGTCAACGCGTTGACCACGAGCTGGTCCATCGCCGTGGGCACCGGCACCACCCAGCCGCTGCCCTCCAACATCAAGCTCGACAACCAGGTGGACCTGGCCGCGGACACCGCGCCCAAGGTGGAGGAGATCACCCTGGGCGACGGCACCAGCCTGGTGCGCGCCACGGTGTCTGCCACCCTGCCGCCGCCGCCGGCCGAGGCCACGGTGCAGCCGCTGACGGAGGCCGGCATCCTCGTCACGCTCGGGACGGCCGCGCCCATCCTCTTCAACCGCGTGCGCTTCGAGGAAGTCAACCGGGGCTCCAACATGCTCATGAAGATGACGTGGGAGATCTCCTTTTGAGCCTCATCCCTCCGGAGACGACCACGTTCAGCGCCATCGTCGAGCGGCTGCTGGCGAACATGGGGGCGGGAACGGACCCCAACGCCGGAGGCATGGCTCGCACCCTCGCGGAGGCGTACGCGCGGGAGATGGCGACCTTCTACGCGATGATGGAGCTGGCGCACCGCTCGGGCTACCTGGACACCGCCGAGGGCGCGGCGCTGGACAACGTGGTGGCCGTGCTGGGCCTGACGCGCGCGCGCGCCGGACGCCTCACCGGCGAGGTGGAGCTCAGCCGCGCCGCGCCCGCGCCGGAGGACATCGGCATCCCCGCGGGCCGTCAGGTGACGGGCATGGCGGCGGACGGCAAGCCCCTGCCCCTCTTCGAGACGCGCGAGGACGCCACGCTGCGCAAGGGTGACACGCGCGTGCTCATCCCCGTGCAGGAGGTCCAGTCGGACGACGAGGACGCGCGTCAGGCGCCCCCCGTCATCGACCCCTTCCAACTGACGCTGATGCCCCGACCCATCCTGGGCATCGAGGCCGTCGCCAACCCCGCCCCCCTGCGCCGGGACTCGGAGGACGAGACGGACACCGACCTGCGCGCCCGCGCGCGCACCGCGATGCGCGACGGGGAGAAGGGCACGCTGGAGTCCATCGCCGCGGCGGTGCGCAAGCAGGGCGTCGAGCAGGTCACCGTGAGAGAGCCCCCGGACGCGCCCCCCGGCGTCGTCGACGTGCTGGTGGGTGACACGGACTTCGAGTCGGACGTCGAGGGCGTCCGGCGCGTCGAGGCCGCCATCCGCGAGTCCAAGGCCGCCGGCATCCACGTCCGCCTGCGCTACGCGCGCACCATCTTCTTCCTGCTCCGCTTCGATGTGGAGCCGAACGACGACGCCATGGACGAGGCGACGTTCGACCGGCTGCGGCGCGGGCTCCAGCAGAAGCTGTCCAGCTACATGCGGGAGCTGCCCGTGGGCACGTCGGTGAGCCGCCGCAAGCTGGAGGCGCTGCTCTTCGGCGAGCCCGCGGTGCGACGCATCTCCGACGTCGAGGTGGAGACGTTCGTGTGGGGGACCGCGCCCGAGGCGACGCTGGAGAAGACGCTCGTGAGCGAGTCGAAGAGCCGCCTGTATGGCGCCAACCGGGACTGGCGGCTGGAGTCGCTCGAGGCCGCGCGCGTGGACCTGGTGCGCAAGCCGCCGTCCATCTCCCGGCTGCGCCCGCCGACGTGGCGGCTGGACCTGGTCGTCACGCTCGTCCAGGGCGACACGCGCACGGCGGAGCAGGTGCGCGACGCGCTGCGCGGCGCGCTGGAGGTCTTCACGGCGCGGCTCACCGAGGAGGCCCAGCAGCGCGCCTCCACGGCGACGTACCTCACGCGCGCCAAGCTGGAGGACGCGCTGCGGACGCAGGCCCACGTCGCGGGGCTGCTGGGCTGTGACGTCACGCTGCAGTCGGGGGTCACCGTGGCCCTGGTCTCCGCGGGCGCCGCGCACGCGCTCCCCCAGGAGTTCACGCAGTTGGAGGTGACGGGCGACCTGCGCCTCCTGTTCGGCGGAGCGGAGCTGGTGGGGGTCGGATGAGCGCGGACCAGCGCAGACGCCGCATGGTCGGCTACCTCCCGCCGGTCCTCCAGTCGGGGCCGAAGCTCAACCACTTCTACTCCACGCTCGCCCAGGAGCTGGAGCAGATGGAGGCCGGGCTGACGCGGCTGATGCGCTCGCGCTGGTACACGCTGGCCCGGGGCTTCACCGTGGAGGCGTCACCCGAGGACAAGGCGCTCTCGGAGCTGGGCCAGCTCGCGGCGCTGCACGGGTTGTTGCCCCGTCGGGGAGAGTCCGCCGAGTACTTCCGCACGCGGCTGGCGACCGTCGTGGAGTTGCACCGCACGGGTCTGGGCTCCGCGTCCGCGCTGCTGCGGCTGGTCTCGCTGGTCTACATGGCGCGGCAACCTCCCGCGGTGACGTGGGAGGGGGGCCGGGCGGTGGCGCGCCTCGTCGTGCCCCGGAAGGACGGCACCTTCCGCCCCCTCACCCTCGAGTTGCTCGACAACCCCCAGACGCCCGCCACCGCGGGCTTCCGCGACGTGGGCGGCGGCCAGCGCCTGCTCACCACGAACGCGGGGCTGGAGACGGCGACGCCCACCATCACCCTCCGGGCGACCTCCCGCGAGGTCGCGGTCCCCGTCCTCCGGCACGCGGAGTCAGGGCTCGACCTCATCTACCTGGGCCGCATCCCCCAGGGCGCCACGCTGAAGCTGCGCGACGGCTTCTCGCCCATGCTCGACGGGGTGCCCGTGGAGCGGCCCATCATCCTGGCCCACCCCACCCGCTTCTCCGAGGAGAGCGGAACCAGCCCACCGACGCGCTTCGACGCGGTGGACTCCCGCTTCTCCGTGTTCAAGGAGGACCACCGGCTGCCGGAGCTGGCGCCCGGTGAGAACCACTGGACCTACAGCACGCTGGAGCGGCGCGAGGTGCGCGCCTACCTGCTCGGGTGGAGCGAGGAGGACGTGCTCGAGGCCGAGGCCCAGGCCCAGGCCCAACGAGACACCCCGCCGTTGGAGCTGCGCTTCGACTGGACGGAGGTGTCCCCCGCCACCTTCTCGCTGCGCATCCCCGCGGACCACATCCCGCCGCACCTCCTGGAGCCGAACGCGGAGGGCGTGACGCCCGGACTGCCAGGGCTGGTGCGGGAGCTGACCGCCGCGCTGGAGTACGGGCGGTGCGCCGGCGTCCGCACGCGCATCGAGCTGACGCTGCCCATGCCCGCGGAGGCGCTCGTGGCGCGCGAGGGCCGGCTGAGCGTCGAGCTGGAGTCGTCCTTCTCCGAGCAGCTCGTCCCGACGGACGCGCTGACGTCGTTCGGCTCCCACATCGAGTTGCACGAACAGTTCCCCGCGCCCCAGGAGTCGCTCACCTGGGGTGGCGTCTTCGACGGCACCCGTTTCGATACCTCGAGGTTCCAGCCATGAACGACCCCTACTACCCGGCCAGACCCGGTGACGCCATCCTGGCGGACACCTGGAACAACATGCAGGTGAAGACGCGGGAGGAGATCCGCGGCCACACCCACCGAGGCGGCGCCGACGGCAAGCAGCTGGCGGGCGACAGCATCTCCCCCTCCGCGATGCTGAAGGTGACGCGCGTGGAGGCCACCGAGAACCTGGTGGTGAAGAACACGGACGTCACCGCGCGCTTCCTGGAGCTGGAGAACCAGAAGCTGGCCCTCACGGGTGGCGCCCTGAGTGGCCCGCTGACGGTGAACGCCAACGTGGGCATCGGCGCGGCGCCGGGGACCAAGCGCCTGCTGGTGGTGGCACCGGTGAGCACCGAGGCCCCGCCGCCCCTGGAGGTGCGCACCACGGGCAGCCAGACCTGGGGCATCGGCCTCGTCATCAAGACGACGGCCGGCACGGAGGGCGCGTCCATGCTCCTGCGCACCCGCACCAAGAGCTGGCAGGTGCGCGGCCAGTCCGGCGCGGGGGCGTCAGGCCTTCAAATCACCGAGGACGGAGGCGACTCGGAGACGGGCTCGGGCTCGGGCACGCCGCGCCTGCACATCAAGGCTGGCGGCAACGTGGGCATCAACACCGACGACCCGCAGGGCGCGCTGGACGTACGCGTACCGGGAGGCTCCGCCGGCTTGGACCGCTTCGTGGTGAACCTGACGACCAACTGGTCTACCGATATCCCCCACGTCACCATCGGCGCCGGGCTGGGCAACGGCCTGATGATCCACAACCCCCACGTCTCCTGGGACAAGGGCGAGTCACGTGCCTCCATCCGCTACGGGATGACCGGCGGAACGGCCACGGGCGTGTACTGGGACGTGGGCGCCCGCGTGGACAATGGCTTCTCCTTCATGGTCAACAACACGACGACGATGTTCATGAACGAGAGCGGGAACCTCGGCATCGGGACGACGCGCCCCTCGACCCCGCTGCACGTCCAGCAACGCGCGGGGAACCTCGGCATCCGCCTCTCCGAGAACGTCTCGGGGCGGTTCGTGGACATGGCGATGGAGGGCCAGGGGACCTTCCACATCTACCACAGCAACGGCAATGGCCGTTACATGCCGCAGGATGGCGAGTGGCATAAGTTCTCGGACGTCCAGCTCAAGGACAACATCCAGACACTCGAGGGCATCCTGCCGCGCGTGCTCGCGCTGCGCCCCGTGAGCTTCGATTTGAAGTCCTCGGGGCATCATCAACTGGGGTTGATCGCGCAGGAGGTGGAGCCCGTGTTCCCGGAGCTGGTCTCGGACGCGCCGGCGCGCGAGGACGGCACGCCGCTCAAGGGGCTCGCGTACGAGGCCCTCAACGTGCTGGCCATCGCCGCGCTCCAGGAGCTCAAGGCGCACTACGACACACGCATCGCGGCGCTGGAGCAGCGCCTCCTCGACCCGGAGAAGCACGGATGAAGAGCCAAATCGAGAAGCGCCTCGCGGACCTGAAGGCCGAGCACGAGGCGGGACAGAAGATGCTGGCGGAGCTGGACGCGAAGCGCGCGGGCCTGGTGCAGACGATGCTGCGCATCGAGGGCGCGATGCAGGTGCTCCAGGAGCTGTTGCCCTCCGACGAGGCGAACAACGCCACCGTGACGAACCTCCCGCACGCCGCGCGCTGAACCTCCCCGCGGCGCAGAGACCCCTGCCATGAGCGACACGCGCGTCGGCGCCACGCTGACCTATACCGGAACGGCCACCCCTCCCACGCCCGCGCAGGTGCCGGTGGACCCGGCCGGGCTCGTCGTCGCGCTGGACGTGCCGGCGGGGGTGGTGTTGCTGCGCGCGTCGCTCGCCCTGCGTGCCCCGGGCGACGACGTGACGGTGAACCTGATTCCCACCGCCACGCTGGCCACGAGCACCGGGCAGAACGTGGTGGATGCCAACCAGGGCATCACCTGGCTCAGCCTGGACTGGGGCTCGCGGCGGCCCCTGTCCTCGATGGAGCTGACCCTTCCGGCGACGCCGACGCAGACCGCCAAGAAGGGCCGCCTGAGCATCGCGGAGGGCGGCGCCTGGTATCCGCCCACGCCGTCGGACACCGTGGGCGTCAACGCCGCGGAGCCCCTGCCGGGCATCTTCGCCAGCCGCCTGCTGGTCGAGTTCGTGGAGGCGAACAACTCCCATCCTCCGGTGGGGACGCCGAAGACGCTGTCGGCGACGAAGCTCGCGGGCATCACCCTGCGCGCGCCCGCGCGTCCGCCGGACCTCACCGCCTCCGCGGGCACGGGCTCGGGCGCGCTCTTCTTCCATCAGGCGCTCCCGTTGAACGCTCGCCAGGAGCTGGTGATGGAGGACGTGCTCACCCAGGCGCTCCAGCGCGCGTGGCCCGCGAACCTCGAGGCGGGCCGGGTGACGGTGTCCCTGCGCGCCTCCGGGCTGGGCATGTTCGACCGCGTCCGGCTGGCCCTGGACACGCTCGATTTCATCCAGCGCTTCAGCGATGGCGCCGAGCAGCGGACACTCACGCTGGACACGGACGGCACCGCCGTCGCGAGCGTCTGGGTGCCCGTGGATCGCGCGCTGTCGGAGGTGCGCTTCCACGTGCGCCACGCCCTGCGCGAAGAACACCTGCCCCTGGCGCCACGTCCACCCGCGCGGCCACCGTGCTCCCATCGCTGCGGCTCCGGACGCTCCGCTGGCCAGGCCTTCAGCGCGACGCGAGCCCCTGGCGCGTTGACGGCCATGGACCTCCACCTGCGCCTGGGGACGCGCCGCGTCGCGGGCACCGTCGCCATCCACGCGGATGTGTACGATCGGCCCGACGAGGCGCCGCTGCCAGGGAGCGTCGTGCCGCTGCTGCTCGAGGAGGAGGGACCACCGCCATGGGACGCGCGCTGGGTGTCCTTCACGCTCCCCAAGCCGCTCGCGCTGAACAAGGGGCGCTGGTGGGTGGTCGTGACCACCGACGAGGGAGAGGTCCTCTGGAGCCTCCTCGAGCGCGCGTCCGAAGCGCCCGAGCCCGGGACGATGACGCCGGACACCGCGCTCCATCGCACCGAGCCGACCGGGCCCTGGCTGCCGCGCGACAATGCGCTGCCTGGAGAGGACCCGGGAGCCGTGCCGCTCTGGGCCTGTGCCCGTCCCCGGCTCCGTCCCGCCGTCCCCGTGCCGCCACCACCGCCCCGGCTCCAGCTGCGCTGGGGCACGAAGGTGCTGGACGTGACACCGGACGGTGACGGCGTCGTCCACCTGGACGCGCAGGCCCTGACGGTGCTCACGCCACCGGGTGGGACGGGCGAACCACCGCCGCTCGAGCTCATCGTCCAATCCCGCGTGGCCGGTGAGGTCACCCTCTCCGGACTCCAGGTCGTCATTCCCCGGCAGGAGACGTACGCGCTCTTCCCGAGATAGCGAGCCCCACCCCATGCTCCTCGCCATCGAGTCCTACTTCCACGATGCGCTGCGCGCCGCGATTCCCGAGACGGTGGAGGTCGCGACCGGCCCCTCGCGAGGCCCCTCCGCCGAGATGGAGGCGCTCGTCGAGGTCATCGCCTCGCGGATGAAGCTCACGCTGCCCGAGGGAGATGACCTCACCGCGCTCCGACAACCGTCCTACTTCGCGCAGGTGCACCGCTGGGCCGGCAATGGCACCCGCAAGGACTTCACCCTGCCGGCGAACGCGACCGGACAGGTGGTGGAGGTGGAGTCACCGCCTGGGCGACCGCTGCGACGGGGGGACGACTACGTGGTGGAGGAGTCCACGCTGCGCCTGTACCGCGCGCCCGCGACCGCCAGCGAGGCCGTGGTGGCCTATCTGCGAGGGAGCCGCGCCGCGGGCTTCCTGGAGCGGCGGCGGTGTGAGCTGCGATTGTCCATCCGCGCGTGGGTGAAGGCCCCGGGCAACTCGGCGCCGCTGCTGTCCCGCGCGCTCGCCGCGGCCCTGGCCGCATCCGCGGACCTGGGGAACCTGGAGGATGAGGACACGGAGGCGGAGACGTCCGGGGTGCGTCTGCGATTGCTTCAACCCCAGGCCACCCTGGTGGAGGTCCATCGCACCTTGGAGCTGCAGGGCGACATCCCCTATCACCGCGCCCAGGCCCACTTCCTCGTTCGCGGAGAGCTGGAGCAGCTCGTCTCACTCGGCACGCCCGAGTCCGAGGGCATCATCCTCGAGGTGCGGCGGGAAACGTGAAATTAAGAACAAGCCGCAAAAGCTGAATTTGCAGAAATACTGGCATCGGTTGTCCAATCGACATTCGGGCGCGAGCACCCACGCGCGCGCTCCGAACCCAAGGACATCGCCATGCCCCGTCATCTTTCGACCCTGCGCACCCTGACCACGCTCACCGCCGTCGCCACGCTGTCCACCGCTTCCGCCGAGGAGCGCGCGAAGCCGGTGGCGCCCCAGGCCACGACGCCCACCGTGGTCATCACCGAGAAGGCCTCGACCCACGCGGCGCCCACGGTCTCCGACGCGCGGATGGAGTCGGTCGCGCGCACGTGCGGCGCGGACACCCTCGGGAGCATCGAGCCGGACGGCTCCATCCGCTGCCAGTCCAAGCCGGCCTCGCTCGCCCAGACGGCCCCGCGGGAGCTGCTCGCCGGGACGTACTACGTCTCCATCCCCGCCATCGCCTGCACGGCCCAGGGGACCGCGCCCTCGGGCGATTCCAACGCGTGCGGCGGCGGTGGCACCCTGCGTACCGACGGCGACAACCTCTTCCCCTGCAGCGTGCGCTCCAGCGCCACGCGCAACACGTACGTGTGCGGCCTCGAGCTGCCGAACGGAGCGCAGATCCAGGAGGTCATCGCCTTCGGCACCGACTCCTCCGCCGCCGGTTACTTCGAGGCCTCTATCTGGAGCACGGGCGACGGGACCTTCGGTCCGTTGTACTTCAGCAGCTTCGGTGGCACCTGGCAGAACTCGGGGGTGGCCTTCAGCGGCGGCTCCACCAACTTCCCCATCTTCTCCGCGTCCCAGCCGGCCCACACGGTGACGGCGGGCAACCGCTACACGATTGGCTTCGCCACGCGCGACCCCAACCAGAACACCTACGTCTACGGGTTCCGCGCCCGCTACTTCCTGCCGTAGTCCAAAGCACCCGCGCCGCCCGGTATGCCCTTCCGGGCGGTGCGCGCCACTCACGCCCCGTGCGGTATGTGATGGGTTGCGCCATGAACCGCAGGTGCCCTCCGCTCTCACGGTGGAGACATGCGCCGCGAGCGACACCAATCACACGCACAGTCATGTCCAGTCGTAAAATCCAGACAAAATAGCCAGTCCCGCGAAATCGTCCGCGACAATTCCGGACGCCTCCCGTTCAATCCAATGCATGGGAGGCCGTCACACCGGCGCCCATGTCATTCCAGTCAGCATTCGAGCGAAAGGGAGACGCATGGCGTCCTACGTCAGGGCTGTTTCGAGCGTGAAGGGTTTGCGTTGGGGTGCGGTGTTGCTGGCGGGCCTGGTGGGCTGTGAGCCCACGACGACGAAGGAGCCCGCGACGAACCACCAGGAGGTGGGCTCCCTCGAGGAGCAGGCCAGGCAGCTGACGGCGCCTCCGGGCTGTGAGGAGATCACCCTCGGGGAGATGGCCAACGGCATCGAGCTGACGCCCGTCAGGTACAACAACCAGCCCACGCTGCGCGGCGACTTCGGCAGCTTCGGAGACCCGGCCGCGCGAGACGCGGCGTTCATCCGGCTGGACGTGGACACGACGCCGGGCCTCTACAACCTGGCCACGGCGGGCGGCAACACCTTCGCGTGCGACCAGTGCGTCTTCGGGACCAAGGACGAGGGCGCGGCCACGCAGAAGGACCTGGTCGCCGAGTCTGGAACACTGCTGCTGGCGCTGAAGGTGTCCCCCGACCAGACCATCGGCGCCCTGGCCAACGTGGTGCTGCGCGAGGCCGTGGACGCCCCGCCCCTCAACGCGCCCTTCTGGGGCAGCGCGCTGGTGCCGGGCGGGGAGTGCAAGTGGATCCGCTTCGCGACGTGGAACACGGTGCGCCCGGGCGGGTGTGATCCACGGCAGGGCTCGCTGACGGCGAACCTGCCGGACACCACCTGCGTGCCGACCAACTACGTGGCCTCGGACGGCACGCTGGAGCGCGCGCTGGGGACCAAGACGCAGGGCGAGGCGTGCACCACCACACCGGCCGCGAGCGAGTACGAGCTGGCGTCGACGGACTGCGAGCAGGGCTACACCTGCTCGGACCTGCTCTCGGAGAACGCGCAGTGCACCAAGACGTGTGACTTCCTGGCCGCCGACCCCGGCTGTCCCGAGGGCATGATGTGCGGTGTCTACGGCCTGTGCACCACGCAGACCGTGCTGCGCTCCTTCGGCTTCCGGTTCGACACCGCGCCCATCGGCGCCACCTGCACCCCGGGCGTGACGTTCGCCGAGTTCTGCGGCAGCGAGGGCGCGCGCGGCACGTGTCTGGACCTGGGCCGCACGGGCACCGCCACCTGCCTGCGCTACGAGCGGGCCCGCACGAACTGCGGCCCCGGTGAGGAGCTGGGCTACTTCAACTACTCCCGTCCGCCCGGCGGCTTCGACCGCACCATGGGCTTCTGCTACCACGACGGCCTGTAGTCACCACCGTCCCTCGCGGCCCGGGGTGCCTCACGGGCCCGGGCCGCGGGTGTCTTGCCTTCAGCGCGCCGCGCGTCCGCCGATGCGCGAGCCCGCGTCCTCGGGCAGCCGGCGGAACAAGAACCCCGCCAGCGAGGACACCACGCCGATGGCGATGAAGGGCATCAGGAAGCGGTCTGGCGTCAGGGGCAGCTCTCCGGCTCCGCGCGCCAGGTGCAGCATGAGCGCGCCGAAGCTGATGCCCACGCTCAACGCCATCTGCTGCGTCACCACCGCCATGGTCGACGCCTGGCTCATCTTCTCCGGGGGGATGTCCGCATAGGCCACGGCGTTGATGGCGGTGAACTGGAGCGAGCGCACGAAGCCGCTGACGAACAGCGTGGCGACGATGACCGGGATGGGCGTACCCACGCGGAACAACGCCGGCACGGCCGTCAGCACCGCGGCGGCCAGGTTGGAGCCCGTCAGCGTGGCTCGGAAGCCGAGCTTGCGGATGACCCACGGCGCCAGCGGCTTGCAGGACATGGCCCCCAGGCCCGTGCCGATGGTCATCATCCCCGCCTCGAAGGGGCCCCATCCCAGGCCCACCTGCAGCAGCAAGGGCAGCAAGAAGGGCGTCGCGCCCAGCCCCATCCGCACCAGCCCTCCGCCCGCGATGCTGGCGCGGAACGTGGCCACCTTGACCAGCCGCACGTCCAGCACGGGACGATGGCGCGGCAGCGCGTGGCGCACGTAGAGCACGCCCGCGCCGACAGCCACCAGCGCCATGCCCAGCTGCGTCTCCAGGGGCACCAGCCCCACGCCCAGCGTCTCCACCGCGACAATCGTCAAGGTGATCGCCACGGCGGCGATGGCATAGCCCTTCCAGTCGAACGGCCCCGGGTGCGGCTGGGGCAGCTCTGGCACGAAGCGCGCCACCGCGAGCATGCCCAACAGGCCCACCGGCACGTTGACGAAGAAGATCCACGGCCAGTCCGCCACGCCCAGGATGAGCCCCGCGATGGGTGGACCGATGAGGGGTCCCACGAGCGCGGGCATGGTGAACCAGCTCAGCGCGGACACCAGCTTCTCGCGCGGGGCCGAGCCCACCACGATGAGCCGCCCCACGGGCGTCATCAGCGCGCCGCCCAGGCCCTGCAGCGTGCGGAAGAGGACCAGCTGCGGCAGCGTGCGAGAGAAGCCGCACAGCACCGAGCCCAGCAGGAACACGCTCATCGCGACCAGGAAGACGCGACGAGGCCCGAAGCGGTCCGCCACCCAGCCGCTCGCCGGCGCGAGCACGGCCAGGGCCAGGATGTACGACGTCAGCGCCAGCTTGAGGTGGATGGGGTCCGTGCCGAAGGCCGCGGACAACGTCGGCAGCGCGGTGGACAGCGCGGTCGAGTCGACGAACTCCATGAACAGCGCGCTCGCCACCGCGATGGACGCCAGCCGGGAGCCTCTCTGGGAGGACACAGGCGGCGAACCGGGTGGAGAGGAGCCTGGGGAGTCGGACACCCCTCTTCTATGCACATGTGGCCGCGCGCCTGTCACGCTCGACGACACTGCGCGCGGGCGGCCCCTCGCTCACCCTGCCACCGGGCGGCCGGCACGCGGCCGACGCCCCGGTGGGCTCGCGGGCGGGGCGCGCGGGACTCGTCAGGCCGGCCGCTCCAGCCGACCATCCGCGTGCCGGGCGAAGCGGCCCTCCTCCCGCGCGTGCACCGGGTCATCGCTCTTCCAGGGCCACCCGCCGAACTGGGTGCGCTGGTAGTCGTTGAACGCCTGGACGATCTCCTGCCGCGAGTTCATGACGAACGGTCCGTGCTGCACGACGGGCTCGTTGATGGGACGCCCCTGGAGCATGAGCAGCTCCGTCTCTTCCGGGCCGTTCTCCAGCAGCGCGTCGGCGTCCGGACGCAGCTGCAGCACATGCCGGGCGGGGACCTCGCGGCCGCCGACCTTCAGCGCGGAGCCCTTGAAGAAGTACACGAAGCGGTTGCTGCCGCGCTGGGCGGCGGGCAGCGTCCACCGCGCGCCGGGCGCCAGCTTCACCGTCCAGATGGCCACGTCCGAGTCCCCGCGCGCGGCCCACGACTTCGGCGGAGGCGACGGCGGCTTCGCGTCCCCCAACGTGCCGGCCACCACGGTGATTTCGGTGGTGCGCCCCGCCTCGTCCTTCACCACCTGACGCGGGATGGCGTGGTTCCAGAGCATGGAGAAGTGCGGCGCCACGAGCTTGTCGGCGCTCGGCAGGTTGAGCCAGATCTGAAACAGCTCCACGGGGTTGGGCGCGTCCTTCTTCAGGAGCGGGAACATCTCCGAGTGCAGCACGCCGCTGCCCGCCGTGAGCCACTGCACGTCCCCGCCGCCGAAGCGCGCCGCGGCGCCGAGCGAGTCCGAGTGGTCCAACAGCCCGCTGCGCACGATGGTCACCGTCTCGAAGCCCCGGTGCGGGTGCTGCGGGAAGCCCGGCACCACGGTGCCGTGGTACATGTTCCAGCCGTCGCGGCCCTCGAAGTCCTGGCCCAGCTGCCGGCCCGCCAGCGACGCGGTGGGCCCCAGCTGTTCGTTGCCCTGGGGGTAGGCGTCGACGTGGTGGACGCAGAACAGGAACGGGTCCGGCGTGGGCCAGGGCATGCCCCGCAGCGGGCTCATCCCCAGGATGACGGGTGGCGCTTCACTCCCCTTCGACGACTGGCTCATCCCCTGCTCCTCCGCCTTTTCCGGGCGCTTCGTACAGCTCGCCGTGGTGGTGGCCCCCGCCACCGCAAGCAACCGCAGCGCCGCTCTCCGACTGACTTCCTCGCTCAAGGGGCCTCCTCCCACGCGTGATGCCGTCCGGAGCCTCTAATCCCGGCCAGCCCGGGGCGCATTCTTTCACGTCTGGGGGTCGCCAGCCCGCTCCCCATACACCTTCGCCCGGCGTTGCCGTAGGGTTCGCCCGCCGTGAGCCCATCCCCCACCCTCGCCGTGTCCCAAGAGCGCGTGCGCGCCATCGACTGGCTGCGCGGCATCGCCGTGCTGTTCATGGTCCAGACGCACTCGCTGGCCCTGCTCACCCCGGAGCTGCGCAAGAGCGTCTGGGTGGGCCGCCTGCTCAAGGTGGATGGACTGGTGGCCCCCGCCTTCATCTTCTCCGCGGGCTTCGCCCTGGCGCTGGTCATGGTGCGCAGCGCCGCCGCGGGGACGCTGCGCGAGCGCGTGCCGCGAAACCTCCGCCGCACCTTCGAGGTGCTGCTGGTGGCCTCGCTGGTCAACTGGGCCTGGTTCCCCCTGCTGAGCGAACCCCAGTGGCTCTTGCGCATGGACATCCTCCAGTGCGTGGGCGTGTGTCTGCTCCTGATGCTGCCGGTGGCCGCCCTGCTTTCCTCGCGTCCCCGCGTGCTCGCGGGCCTGAGCCTGACGCTGGCCTTCACCGTCTTCGCGGTGGCGCCGCTGGGAGAGCAGGTGACGGGGCCGTGGGCCACGCTGACGAACAAGTCCTCCTTCGCGCCGTTCCCCCTGCTGCCGTGGCTGGGCTTCGGGTGGCTGGGGGCGTTCGCGGGCACGCTCGCGGGGGCGTGGGGCCGGCGCGTGCTGACCCTGGCCTTGTTGGCGCTGGTGACGGTGGGCGCCGTGGGCGCGGCGTCCGGAGACTTCCTCTTCCAGCTCTATCCGCACCACCGCTTCTTCGTGGCCAACCCGTCCAACTCGGCGGCGCGCTTCGCGTGGGTGTGCGCGGTGCTGCTCGGGCTGATGTGGCTGGAGGGGCGCGTGCCGGAGACGAGCGCGCCGTCGCGGACGCGGCGGTTCATCGAGGTGTTCGGCACCTCGTCGCTCTCCGCGTACTTCTTCCACGAGATGCTGCTGTTCTATCGAATCGGAGGCGTCTTCTCGTTCCAGCGCTTCTGGGGGGACCAGAGCGACTGGCCTCGATACTGGCTGCTCACCGCCGTGCTCATCGTCGCCACGTGGATGTTGTGTCTGGCGTGGGATGGGCTGGAGCGCCTGGTGAAGAGCGCGCTCCGGGCCGTGACGAAGCGACCGCGCGGGGCGCTGACGTCAGTGGGAGGCTGACGCCAGCTTCTCGAAGGCGGAGACGACCTCCGGCGGGGCCTGCACCAGTTCGATGAGCACACCCTCTCCGCTGTAGGGGAACTGCTCGTTGGCCTTGGGGTGCACGAAGCAGATGTCGAAGCCCGCGGCGCCCTTGCGGATGCCACCGGGGGCGAAGCGCAGGCCCTGCTTCTCCAACCACGCCACGGCGACGGGCAGGTCATCCACCCACAGGCCCACGTGGTTGAGCGGCGTCTCGTGGACCCGGGGCTTGCCCTCGGGGTTGATGGGCTGCATCAGGTCCACCTCCACCTTGAAGGGGCCCGCGCCGGCCGTGACGATGTCCTCGTCCACGTTCTCGCGCTCGCTGCGATAGGTGGAGTGAGGCGTCAGGCCCAGCAGGTCCACCCACAGCTTGCGCAGGGGGGCCTTGTCGGCGGCGCCGATGGCGATCTGCTGGACGCCCAGGATTCGGAAGGGTCTCGAGGTCTCCATGAGGGGCACCCTCTCACGGGAAAATCCGGGGGAATAGACCCATTTCCCAGGTCATGCGTTTCGAAGCGGCGAACGTCGTATCCGTCCCCCGGAGAACGCATGTCCCAGTCCTTCCTGAAGCGCCGCCTGACCCAGTGGGGAAGTGCCCTGCTCGTCGCCTGCACCCTGCCGGCCTGCACGTCGTCCAAGCCGACCGCGGAGGGCATCGCCGCGGCCCCCCAGGCCGACTTGAAGCCCCGGGCCGTCCACCGTGATGACGCGGCGCAGGACGACGCCAAGAAGGACGAGCGCAGGCAGAAGGCGCCCACGGGCGCGGTGGCCCAGACGACGACGGTCAAGCCCGAGTCACCCAATGCCGGGGCCGCGACGCCCCCTCCTCCGCCGCGCATGGCGGAGCCCGAGCGCGAGTACGAGGACTCCTCCGCGGTGGAGGCGGCCCCCATGGATGAGGAGAACGCCATGGTGGTGGCCGCGCCGAGCCCCGCCACGCTGGCCGGCGCGGGCGCCGCGCCCAAGTCCATGGAGTTCGCCAAGCGCGCGGCCCCCGGCCCCAACAAGAGCATGCCGGGCCTCCCCATGCGCATGCCCGCGCAGGACCGCCTGGCCCCGGCGGAGGCGGACGCGTCGCACCAGGGCAACACGTTCGAGAACTGGAAGCCCAACGTCTTCACCGAGACGGCCAAGGACCCGCTGTCCACCTTCGCCGCGGACGTGGACACCGCGTCGTACACGGTGGCCCGCCGCTACCTGCAGCAGGGCAACCTGCCGCCGACCTCCGCGGTGCGCGTGGAGGAGTTCGTCAACTACTTCAAGTACCGCTACGCCCCGCCGGAGAAGGGCGCCTTCACGGTGCACCTGGAGGCGGCGCCCTCCCCGTTCGATGCGAAGCACCACTTCGTGCGCGTGGGCGTGCAGGGCAAGGTCGTCTCGCGCTCGCAGCGCAAGGCCGCACACCTGGTGTTCCTCATCGACACCAGCGGCTCCATGGCGTCGCAGGACAAGCTCCCGCTCGCCAAGGAGGCCATCAAGATCGCCGTGAAGAACCTCAACGAGAACGACACGGTGGCCATCGTCACCTACGCGGGCTCGACGCGGGACGTGCTGTCGCCCACGCCGGCCACGGACGTCAAGCGCATCCACGCGGCGCTCGACGGGCTGGAGTCCGGCGGCGGCACGGCGATGGGCTCGGGCATGGAGATGGCCTACAAGCACGCGGTGAAGAAGGCGTCCGGGCAGGTCATCTCCCGCGTCATCGTGCTCACCGACGGTGACGCCAACATCGGCAGCGTGTCGCCGGACGCCATGCTGGAGAGCATCCACAAGTACGTGGCCGAGGGCGTCACGCTCACCACGGTGGGCTTCGGCATGGGCAACTACCGCGACGACATGATGGAGAAGCTGGCGGACAAGGGGAACGGCAACAGCTTCTACGTGGACAGCTACAAGGAGGCCAAGAAGGTCTTCGAGACGCAGCTGACGGGCACGCTGGAGGTCATCGCCAAGGACGTGAAGCTGCAGGTGGAGTTCAACCCCGCCTCGGTGAGCCGCTACCGCCTGGTCGGCTACGAGAACCGCGACGTGGCGGACAAGGACTTCCGCAACGACAAGGTGGACGCGGGTGAGATTGGCGCGGGCCACAACGTGACGGCGCTGTACGAGGTCGAGCTGGTCAAGGGCGCCACGGAGTCGCTGGCCACGGTGCGCGTGCGCGCCAAGGCGCCCAATGGCACGGAGGCCTCCGAGCAGGCCTTCCCGCTGGAGCGCTCGCTGCTGCGCGGCTCGCTGGAGGCGGCCTCGCCCGACTTCCGCTTCGCGCTGGCCGTGGCCGCCACCGCCGACGTGCTGCGCGGCAACCCGGCCGCCGAGGGCTGGAGCCTGGCCACCGCGCAGAAGCTGGCCGAGGGCGCCGTGGGCGGTGACGCGGACCGCGCCGAGTTCGTCCGGCTGGTGACGCAGGCCCGCGCGCTGTCGGGTGCCTCGGCGCGCGGTCGCTGAAGAGAGGTTCGCTGTCGGGGGTCGTGGGGTGGAAGGCCCACTGGGGGAGCCTTCCACCCCACTTTTTATGTCGGCCCGCCCGCTCAGAACGCGAGGACGGTGCCCGGCGTGGTGCTGGTGAAGAAGTCGGGGTACGACACCACGAACTCCGAGCCGGTGCCCGCCTCACCGTAGATGACACCGGCCTTCGTCCCGTAGGACGTCAGCGTCGTGCCATCCAGCTCGATGGCCACCGACGTCAGGTCCACCGTGCCGGACACCTGGTGGCCGTCCCGCCGGACGATGGTCATCGTCTCCGGGTCCACGTGGAAGAAGCTCAGCGTGCGGTAGGGCCCGCCGCCGTAGCTGCTCTTGTAGGTGAGCCCCACCGCCACGCCCAGCTCGTTGGCCGCGACGTGCAGCGAGGGGGGCGCGTAGCCACTGGACGACGGCAAGGACAGGCTCGCCGCGGCCCACGGGCACGACGCGGACGCGCGTCGGTGCAGCTTGTTCTCCGTGACGGGAGGCACCGGCGCCTCTGTCACGACCACCGACGTCACCTCGAAGGTGCACCCCCTGGACGTCGCCGAGGACGACAGCGCCGCCTCACGGGCCTCCAGGGTCTCGTCGCGCTCGCTCCCGGGAGCCTCGCCACCACAGGCGGCGAGGACCGACATCGCACAAAGACAGACAGACTTTTTGAAGAACCCCATGACGTGACAACCTCCGGTCAATGAATGCTGCGGCGGCACCGTACCACCGCTGCAATCCATTGCGCCCGGAATCGCAACCCAGACAGGCTCACGTCATGAAAACTCCGACCCCGTCCTCTCTGCCTTCGAGGATCACCTGGGTCCGACCCACGCGCAGCCGCTGACGCAGACGTTCGTTGTCGGGGGCGCGGGGTCTCAGGCCCTCCAAGCCGCGTCGCTCAATACGCGACGACCGTGGGCGGGGTGGTGCTGGTGAAGAAGTCTGGGAACGTCGCAACGAAGTTGCCGCCACTGCCCGTCTCGTTGCCCAGTCGACCCGACTTCGTCCCACCCGCGGTGAGCGTGGTGCCGTCCGAGCCGATGGCCAGGTAGCCCAGCCAGACGCTGCCGGTGCCCAGGTACACCGCGAAGCCGGAGCTCCGGACCACGGTCATCAGCTCCGGGTCCACGTGCCGGATGCCCACCGTCATGGGCGAGCTGCCGCTGTAGCTGTTCTTCACCGTGAAGCCCGCGGCCACGCCCAGGTCATTGGCCACCAGGTTCAGGCCCGGCGTGGCGATGACGGAGCTGCCCAGCCCGACGCTGGCCGCGGGCCAGGCGCACGTCCCGGACGCCAGCCGGTTCAGGAGGATGTCGTGGATGGGCGGCACCGTGCCCGCACGCACCACCGAGGTGAGCTCGAAGACACACCCTCGGGACACGGCCGAGACCAGCTCCGCCTCTCGGACCTCGAGCATCTCCTCCAGCCCTCCCGTCGGCGCATCCACACCACAGGCCGGAAGGACCATCGCCGCACAAAGATAGACAGCGCGTCGGAAGCTTCGCATGACGTGACGACCCCCTTGTTCGCGAAAAAGCGACCGCACGCTAGCAGCCTGCAAGTCATTGCACCGACATTTCCACGTCACGGGCCCGAGCGCCGGGAGGACGCGTTGCGGTATCCTGCGCCGCGTATGCGCCCATCCCACCTGTCCTCCCGAGTGCTGCTCGTTCCCCTCGCCGCCTCCCTCCTCGCCTGCGGCGGCTGCGGAAAAGATGACCCCTCCGGCGGAGGCGTGCCCCTGGGCGAGGAGCAGAAGGGCATCGCGACGTTCTACGACGCCACCGGCGCGGGCAATTGCAGCTACGACGCCAGCCCGGACGACATGATGGTGGCGGCGATGAACACGCCCCAGTACGCCAACAGCGCCGCCTGTGGGCAATGCGTGGACATCCAGGGCCCCAGCGGCTCGGTGCGCGTGCGCATCGTCGACCGCTGCCCCGAATGCGACGCGGGCCACCTGGACCTGAGCCGCGAGGCCTTCGCCAAGATCGCCGAGATGCGGCTGGGCCGCGTGGACATCACCTGGAAGGTGGTCTCCTGCGACGTCGCCGGGAACCTGGAGTACCACTTCAAGAACGGCAGCAACCCGTGGTGGACCGCCATCCAGGTCCGCAACCACCGGCAGCCCATCACCAAGCTGGAGTGGCGACGCGGCGACGGCGCGTGGAAGAACGTGCCCCGCCAGGACTACAACTACTTCGTCGAGGAGGGCGGCATGGGCGAGGGCTCGTTCAGCGTGCGCGTGACGTCCTCCACCGGAGACCAGGTGGAGGACACCCTCCCCCGCGTCCTCGACGACGACAGCGTGCGCGGCACCCACCAGTTCCGCTGACCCGAAGCCCCCCGGACCGAGGCTCGCCCGAAGCGAGCCCCGGCCAACCCTCAGCGCCGCAGCATCGAGCGCAAGAGCTCCAGCGCCTCGGTGACGTTCTGCCAGACCTGGAGCGACTTGACGCCCTCCCCTTCGCCCTGCACCGCGCGACGGGAGGCCCGCTCCAGGGGCAGCAGCACGCCCTCCACCAGCTCAATCTGCCGGCTGAGCTCCGCGGGCGAGGGCCCGGCCACGGCGGTCCGCTGCAGCGCCTCCGCCGGGACCTGGGCCGACACGTTCACCGGACGGTCCGCCAGCGCCGCGAGCGCGCGCGACAGCTGGTCCAGATACGGCCCGAAGTCCTGCGAGGGCGCCTGGACGACCGGGGCCTGCGCGGGCAGGGCCGCGCGCTCCGTCAGCGCCTTGAGCAGCTGGGCCAGGTGCTTGAGGTACGGCGTCAGGTCCGTGGCCGCGGCGGCGGGCGCGGCGGCCGGAGCCTGCTTCACCTCGCGCCCCACCTTCGCCACCTCCAGCACCGCGTCGCGCAGGGCCTCCAGGTACGGCAGGGCCTCGGCGGTGGGGTCCACCTCCTCCGCCTGCGCGCCCTGCGCCAGCTGCGTGGCCGCCTGAGAGACGGCGTCGCGCACCGCGCCGAGCTGCTCCTCGATGCCGCTGAGCTGCCCGGTGACGCGGGCCACGGGGTCGTCCTCCTTGCCCCCCATGCGCTTGACGCGCGCGAAGCCCTGCTTGATCTCCTCCCAGCGCTTCGCCTTCTCCGGGGTGAGCCGGCCGCGCATCTCCGCCAGCTTCAGGAGGTTCTGCTCCGCGGCGGTGGTGAGCGTCTGGGACTCGCCCTGGTAGTGGTCGTCGATGAGCCGCTCCAGCTCCGCGTCCGTCATCGCGGAGACGAGCTTCTCCGTCAGCTTGCTCATGTTGCGGTAGCTGCCCTGGAGCTTGAAGGCCGGCTCGGTGCGGAAGCGCTCGTCCTGCGCCGCCGAGGCGATGTACTGCATGTTCACCTTCAACAGCACCGACTGCACCCGGAACATCCGCTGGAAGATGGCGACGATCTCTTGCAGCTCCGCCGCCGCGTAGCCGTGCTTCATCTCGCCCGCGGGCACCTCCTCGCCCTGGGCCATGCGGATGAGCCGGTGCGTGTCCGCCGCGTCCCGCGTGGCCAGCGGCGCCGTCACCGTGTTGGAGGTCAGCGCGTTCTCCAGGTAGCTCAGCGCGAACAGGTGCTCCTTCCCGTCCAGGATGTCACCCAGGTTGTACGTGTCCGCGCGGTTGGCCAGCATGTCCGGGATGCGGAAGCGCTCACCCGTCTCCGTGTAGGGATTGCCGGCCATGACGACGCAGAACTTCTTGCCGCGCAAATCGTAGGTGCGCGTGCGGCCATTCCAGACGCCCTCGACGCGGCGCTGGCCGTCGCACAGGGAGATGAACTTCTGGAGCAGCTCCGGGTCCGTGTGCTGGATGTCGTCGAGGTAGAGCATCACGTTGTTGCCCATCTCGAAGGACAGGTTGATGCGCTCCACCTCCTGCCGCGCGGTGGCGTTGGGAGCCTCCGCCGGGTCCAACGACTTCACCGAGTGGCCCAGCGCGGGACCGTTCACCTTGACGAAGGTGAGGCCCAGGCGGCTCGCCACGTACTCCATCAACGTCGTCTTGCCGTAGCCCGGCGGCGACATGAGCAGCAGCATGCCCATGCGGTCCGTGCGCTTGCCCTCGCCCGCCGCGCCGAGCTGCTTGGCCAGGTTGGCGCCGATGAGCGGCAGGTACACCTCGTCGATGAGCCGGTTGCGCACGAAGGACGACAGCACCTTCGGCGTCAGCTCCTCCAGGCGCAGCTTGCGACGCTCGCGCTCCAGCAGGTCCCGCTGCAGCGCGCGGTAGGCCTGATACCGGGGCACGCGCAGCTGCCGGAACTCGCCCAGGCGCGCGAGGAACTCGTCCAGGCGCAGGGCCAGCTTGCGGTCCTGGATGCGCGGGTGGCTGCCCAGGAGGTTCGTCACCTCCGCCGCCGTCAGCGCGCCCGCGGGCTCGCGGTCCAGCTTGCGCTCGGTGAGCAGCAGCACCGCCGCCTCCAGCACGAAGTACCCGGAGTCCCCAGGGCCGCCGTCGCGCTGGGCCAGCCACGCCTGCACCCACGCGCGCGCGATGTCCAGCCGCGACGCCAGGTCCTTCTCCAGCCCGCGCAGGTCCTCCTCGAAGGCCGTGCGCGTCCCCTGCCGCTCGAGCTGCGCCAGGAACGCGTCCTTGAGCGCCAGCGCCTCGCCGCTCGTGGTGAAGCGGGGCCGCTCCACGGCCAGCTCCTCCACCAGGTAGCCCCCCGCGAGCCGCGCCTCCGCCGGCGAGAGCGCCAGCCCCTGCGCCTTCAGGAACGCCCCCACCGCCTCGCCCAGCGCCATGCCCAGCTCGTGCAGGCCGCCCGCCGCGGAGAACGTCTGCCGCAGCCGCGCGAGGCTGCGCGCCCGACGGTGCAGGAGCGCCCGCGACGCCTCCTCGGTGTCGAAGGCCCAGTACAGCGCCGCCCAGGCGCGAGGTGCCGGAGCGAAGCGCAAGAGGCCCGCGCCCTGGTGCAGCGCCAGGAGCTTCTCCAGCACGGCGGCCGTATCCACGTCGTGCACGCCGCGCTCGTAGCCCTCGTCGAACCGGTCCGCGGCGTACGCACGCACCGGCTCCAGCAGCGTCCCGCCCATCACCGCCGCGTGCAGGCCCGTCAGGGACAGCCCGTTCTTGCCCTCCTCCGCGTCGGCGAGGATGCACGCGGCCAGGTACTCGGCGCGGTACACCTCGCGCGTCTCGGAGACCAGGTGCTGGTCCCACAGGTCCTTCTGCTCGAGCAGCGCCGGGTCCTCCAGCTTCTGCGCGTAGTCGGAGCCGGTGAGCTGCAGGTACAGCGCGCCGTCGCGCGGCACCAACGTCAGGTCGAGCGGCTGCGTGTTGACGTTGAAGCGGTAGGTCCCCAGCTTGATGAGGTTGTCGCCGTCCGCGAACAGGTCCTGCTTGTCGCGCAGCGCGCGCAGGGCGTCCTGCTTGGCGGACTTCAGCCGCGACTGCACCTCGTCCGAGCGCACGCTGTCCTGCAGCGCCATCAGCTGCTCGGAGAGCTGCCGCAGCTTGAGGATCATCGCGTCGGTGGCGAAGTACGCGTTGAGCTCGTCGTCCGACTTGAACGCCTTGGAGCGGCGCTGCACGCCCTGGAGGATGCGCTCCGCCGCGCCGAAGATGCTCTGCGCGCGGCGCTGCCGCTCGTCCACCAGCGTCTGCTTGCGCGCGCCGAACGCCTCCAGCAGCTCCTCGCGCTTCTGGGTAATCTGGCCGAGGAACTCGTCGAACTCGCCGAAGCGGCCCTCCAGCTCCTCCAACTGCACGGTGAGGCGCGACAGACCCTCGTCGCACTTCTCCGGCACGTCCGCCTGGGCCAGCGCGTTTTCAATCGCCTGCCCGAGCAGCTTGAACTGGGCGCCGAACTCCGCGCGCTTCTCGCGGCCGGACAGCTCCTTGCGCTTGGCGGCCAGGCTCGCGCGCACGCGGTTGAGCCGGCCGAACAGCTCGGAGATGCCCTCCAGGATGCGGGCGCGCGCGAGCGGGTCTCCCACCTGGAGCCCACCCACCACCTCGCCCAGCACGGTGAGGCCCTGGGCCGTCTTCTCGATGTCCTCGCCCAGCGGCTGCAGCTCCACCGTCGTCTGCACCGGCTCCAGCTTCGCGAGCAGTTCGTCCAGGCGCGCCGCCAGCGGCTCGAGCGCCTCCCCCTTCTGGAGGAACTCCACGCACGCGGTGCTGGTGGAATCGGACGCCTCCACCACCGCCTTCTCCAGGGCGTCCACCCGCCCCAGGTCCATGTAGCGGATGTCCTTGAGCGTGATCAGGTGCCCGCGCTGCTGGCGCAGCTCCGCCAGCACCAGCATGAACTCCTCGGCGGTGGTGAGCAGCTCCGGCCGCACGCGCGACAGCAGCTTCGCCTGCGCCTTCTCCGCCTCCGACAGCGCCTCCGTGGCGCGCTTCTGGAGGGCGAGCACCTTCTCGAACTCGTCGATGATGAGCTCGGAGGTGCGCCGCAGCGTCTCGATGGGCTCCTGGAGCCCCGTCTCCGCGTGGCCCAGCCAGTAGTACGCGTCCAGCGCGCGCGTGGCCGCGGCGACCAGGTCCTCGTAGGTGCGGCGGCTGGGCTTGTCCGTCTTCGCGATGCGATGGAGCGTCAGCGAGTCGGAGATGCCGCGCACCAGCTCCGCGTTGCCCACCTTGCCCAGGTAGCCGGGCGCCGCGGGTGTCGCCGCCGCGTGCTCGTCCGATACGAAGGGCGTCTGCCACACCTGCATCGGGTGCACGCGCGTGGGGTCCGCCGACGTCTCGCGGAACACCACCAGCCCGCCGTCAGCGAAGAGGCTGTACCCGTTGCACACCAGCGGGTTCTGCACCTCCTTGCGCACCAGGTTGTACGGGAAGAGCAGGTAGCGCCCCGCCTCGCGCTGGTGGAAGACGTAGAGCACGTCCTCACCGTTCGGCGAGCGGATGACGCTCTTGAACTCCATGCCCTCGCCGGTGGCCTCCCCGTCGAAGACCTTGAAGTCGCCCGTCTGGAGGTAGTAGCCGCCGGGGAAGATGATGCCCTGGTCCTCGGGCAGCCGGATGCACGCCTGACCGATGGCGTCGATGCGCACCACGTGCTGCGTGCGCGAGTTGAACACCAGGTAGCGCTGCGTCTTCTCTCGGAAGGGCAGCACGCGCAGCAGGATGAGCGTGCCCACCTGCGCCCAGGCGAAGCGCGCGTCGTCCAGCGACTGGTTCGCGTCCTCCACCGGCTCGCTGTAGATGCCCAGGCCCGAGGACGTGTTGTCCTCCACCTTGACGGTGAGGTCCCCCTTCACCGTCTCCACGAAGACCTGGTCCAGCACATTGACGTGCGGGTGGGTGCCCAGCACGTAGTTCTCGCGCGTGGCCACCGTCCACTCGAAGTCGTGCGACGGCGGGAAGGTGTGGTCCTTGTCACCCTGGTTGTCGACGTAGGTGGCGTTGCCGTCCGTGTCCAGGCTGAAGCGGAAGACCTTCAGGTCGCGCGCGGACTGGCCCGTCTTGAACACCGCCAGCAGGCGCGCGTCCTTGCGCCGCAGCTGCTGCAGCTTCGCGTCCTTGTAGTAGCGGTACAGCTCGCTGAAGTCCTTGATGAAGCGCGGGTCCGCCAGGAAGCCGCCGCCTTCCGTGTGCGGCACCGCGGACAAGTCGAACCCGTCCGCCGTCTTCTCGAAGCGGTGCAGCGAGAACACGTCCGCGACGGACGTCTCCTTCTTCAGCCCGATGAAGACGTTGTAGCCGAAGAGCAGGTACTTGCCGACGCTGACGATGTCGCGCGCCACGCAGTTGTTCTCGGTGCGCACGCGCTCGTTGCCGGTGACGGCCAGCTCCGTGCCACCGAAGAACGCCTTGCGCCGCGCGTTGAGGTCCGCCGCCTTGGTGCCCAGCGCCTCCGCCTGCGCGAGCAGTCGCGTCCGGATGACCTCGTAGCTGCCCCCCTCTAGCGCCACCTCGCCCGTGGGCGCCGCGCCCTTGCCGCCTTCAGTTGCCATGAGTGCTCACCGGAACTCCGCATGGACTCCGCCCCGTCCCCTGATGAAGGGGACGCCACCCCGGATGGCCCGGGGCGGAGTCATCGTGACGTCATGACCGCCACCGCTCGGCTCGCGCGGCGATGGCGGCCCCCTGCTGATGGACTCAGCCCTGCTTGTCGGTGGAGGCGGCCTTGCCGTCGGCGCCCAAGAGCGCCTTCAGGCTCGCCGCCGTCGCGTCCGTCGCGCTCGGCGTCATGCGGTGCAGCAGCGCGGCCACGGCCAGGTTCTGCGCGTCGTTGCTCAGGCCCGGCTTGGAGAGGATCTCCTTGAGGTCCGCCGGCAGGTCCTTCTCGCCGTTGACGTACCCGCCCAGCGCCTTCTTCAGCGACTCGCTGTGGTCCAGCGCGCCGTCCACCGCCGTGCCGAAGGACACCGCCTTGACGAAGCGCTCGAAGAACTCGCCGTCGCCACCGACGATGTTGAACTTCGAGTTGGCGAACGCCTTGGCCAGCACCTCCGCCTGCGCCTGCGCGATGTCCTTGCGCACGCGGATGTTCTCCAGCTCCACGTCGCGCTCCTTGCCGAGCCGCAGGCGGAACTCCTCGTGCTCGCGCCCCACGCCGTCCATCAGCTTCATGGACGCCGCCTTCTCCGCCAGGCCCCGGGCCTCGGCGAGCAGCTTCTCCTGAATGGCCGCGGCCTCCGCCAGCTGCTTCTCCTTCGTCGCGATGGCCTCCGCCTCGCCGCGCTTCTGGATGGCGACGGCCTCCGCCTCCTGCACGCGCGCCCGGGCCAGGCCCTTCTCCTGCTCACCCGCGGCCTCCGCCAGGAGCTTCTCGCGCACCGCCTGCGCCTGCGCGTGGCCCTGCTTCTCGATGACGCCCGCCTCGGCCTCCTGCACGCGCACCTGCGCCATGCCCAGCTTCTCCGTGGCCGCGGCGTCCGCCTCCTTCACGCGGATGCCGGCCAGGCCCGTGGCGGCGGCCTCGGCCTGGATGCCCTCGGCCAGGCGCGTCTTCGCCTTGGCCGTCTTGTCCGCGGCCTCCAGGTCCGCCTCCGCCAGGGTGAGCTTCTCCTTCGCCATGTACACCGCCATCTCGCTGTTGGCCTTGGCGGCGTTCACGTCCTTGACGGTCTTCTCCTGCGCCTGGCCCTCGGCGGTGATGATGAGCGCCTGCTTCTTGCGCAGCGCGTCCGACTCCACGCGCAGGTCCTTGATGCGCTCCTCCTCCTGCGCCACCGTCTTCTCCACGGCGATGCGCGCGCGCACCACGTCCGCGATGTCCTTCTTCTGCTCCTCCAGCGCGCGCTCCTTGGCGATGCGCTCCAGCTCCGTCTCACGCTCCCGGCCGATGGCCGCCAGCGAGCGGGCGCGCTCCACGTTCTCCGCCTCCACGCTCACCTCGCGCTCGCGGTGCTTCTGGGCCACCTCGATGTCGCGCGTCTTGTTCTGCTCCTGGACGAGGATCTCCTGCTCGGCCTTGATGCGCGCCAACTGCGCCTTGGAGTACTGCTCCTGCTTGACGCGCTCGGCCTCCGCGGACTCCTCGGCCTGCACGGATTCAATCGCGCGCTTCTGCTTGGCGGCCGCCTCCTCGCGCTGACGCTCCAGCTCGAAGATGCTCTGGTCGGCCTCGACGTTGCGCTTGGTCACCGCCTGGCGCTCGGTCTGCTTGAGCTCGTTGGTGACGATGTTCTGCTCGGTGGTGAGCTTGGTGATCTTCCGGATGCCCTCGGCGTCCAGGATGTTGTCCTTGTCCAACATCTCCACCGGGGTCTGCTCCAGGTAGTCGATGGCGCAGTCCTCCAGCATGTAGCCGTTGAGGTCGCGGCCAATCACCTCCACCACGTTGTCCTTGATCTCCGCGCGCTTGGTGTAGAGGTCCACGAAGTTGAAGTTCTTGCCCACCGTCTTGAGGGCCTCGGAGAACTTCGCCTCGAAGAGCTTCTCCAGCGTCTCCTGGTCGCTCGCGCGCACGCAGCCGATGGACTGGGCGACCTTGAGCACGTCCTCGCGCGTCTTGTTCACGCGCACGAAGAAGGTGACCTTGATGTCCGCCCGGATGTTGTCCTGGCAGATGAGGCCCTCCTTGCCGCGGCGGTCGATCTCCACCGTCTTCAGGGAGATGTCCATCACCTCCGCCCGGTTGATGATGGGGAACACCACCGCGCCGGAGAAGGTCACCAGCGGCTCGTGCTTGAGCGTGTTGACGATGAGCACCTTGCCCTGATCCACCTGCCGGTAGAGACGGACGATGGTGAGGATGATGCCGGTCAGGAGGATGACACCTCCGCCGACGGCGGCTACCAGCGTGATGGGATCCATGGCCTTTTCCTGTGAAGTAATGACGGCGGGCCTTGTATCAGGCGCCAGGGATCCCCCGCGAAAGCCCCCTGGCGTCGAATCCATTCACGGCCCGCCCCCCTCTGAAGCGGACCCGTGCCTCGACTCAAGTCATGTGCGCGCCCGGGAGCGGGCCAACGCCGCGGCCCGCACCGGGTCGCGAAGCTGGTCCATCTCCTCCGGCAACAACCAATCCACCGGCTCGACCTCGTACGCGTCGCGCTGGGCGTCGTACGAGAGCACCAAGGCCGGATCTCCGCGCTTCAGGCCATTCGCCTTGGCGCAGATGACATTCAAGATGATGCCCGCGCCGCCGTCCTCGAACGTGGCGTGGCCGTTCTTGTCCGTGACGGTGCCGCTGGAGATGGTGCACACCCGGCCGAGCAGCGAGTCGCGCCCGGGCGCCTTGTGCGCCACGAACACGGGCCTGAGCGGCCGCACCGCGAAGCCGGAGATGACCAGGCCCGCGATGAAGCACAGGATGCCCAGCGTGGAGTTGATGAGCCACGAGGGCAGCGCCCCGCCGAGCAGCGCGTGCGCCGGCGGCGTGGCCATCAGCGACAGGAACCACGAGAAGAACGACACCAGGCTCACGGACACCGTGAGCGGAATCCCCGCGAAGCCCAGCGTGGAGAGGATGCCGCTGTCCACGTGCGCGTCGTGGTCGTGCCCCGCGAGCGCCTTGCCTCCCTGGAGCGCCTCGCCCGCCGCCTTCGCCCCACCCTCCAGCGAACCCGCGAGCGCCTTGCCACCACCCTCGAGCGCCGCGCCCAGCGCCTTGCCGCCCGACTCGAAGTCGACGTGCCCGCCGTCCAGCAGGTCGATGCCCACCGCGCCCACGATGACGAACAGCCAATAGGTCAGCACCACGCCCATGGCGGTGGTGAAGATGGCGGTGGGGAACGCGAGGATGGCGTCGAAGAAGGGCGTCATCGCACTCGGACTCTAATCGACGGGCATTCCCCTCGAAAACCGGGGGGGTCGTTTTCCTGGCCGGTCAACGAGCGAGAAGGCGAGCGCGACCTCGTTGCCGCGCGCTCGCGGGATTGGCACCTCCAGAGGGCCAGGACGTCCGTCTCGGGGTCCACCCTCACCCGGAAGCCGCGAAATGCAACCCACCGCCGCCACCGCCCACCCTCCTCGAGCCCCCGTCCGGAGCCGGGGTGTCACGCGGTTGGAGCGGCTAAAGCGACAGGGCCTTCGCCGCACGGGCTCACCGGCCCGAGGCTTCCGCTACGTGGACGCGAGCGGAAGGCGCGTGTCCGCGGAGACGAAGGCGCGCATCGAGGCGCTGCGGCTGCCGCCCGCGTGGCGCGACGTGTTCATCTCCCCCTCCCCCACCGCGAGCCTCCAGGCCGTGGGCCGCGACGCCGCGGGGCGGTGGCAGTACCGCTACCACGCCGCGCACCGGAGGAAGGCGGACGAGGCGAAGTTCCGGCGCATCGTCGGCTTCGCCCAGGCCCTGCCTCGCATGCGCCGGCGCGTGAACGCGGACCTGCGGCGCGAGGGGCTGGGGCGCGACAAGGTGCTGGCCGCCACGCTGCGCATCCTGGGCACGTGCTTCATCCGCCCGGGCAGCCAGCGCTACGCGGAGGACAACGGGAGCTTCGGCATCGCCACCCTGCGGCGCGACCACGTGCGCGTGTCCGGGGACACGGTGTCGTTCGACTTCCCGGGCAAGAGCGGCAAGCGGCAGCACCGCCAGCTCACGGACGGGCGCGTCGCCACGCTCGTGAGCAAGCTCTTGAGGGTGCCCGGGCGGGACGTGTTCAAGTTCGTGCTGGATGACGGGCTCGTGGTGGACGTCCGTCGGCGCCACATCAACGCGTACATCCAGGAGGTCATGGGCGAGGACTACAGCGCCAAGGACTTCCGCACCTGGGCGGGCACCCTCATCTGCGCGTGCGCCCTGGCCCGGGCCCGCGCGAAGCAGGCGCAGGCGAAGGGCTCCGCGCTCAAGAAGAGCATGGTCGCCGCGGTGAAGGAGGTCGCCGAGCATCTGGGCAACACACCCGCCGTCGCGCGCTCCTCGTACATCTACCCGTCCGTGCTGGCCCTGTTCCAGCGGGGCCAGGTGGTGGACCGCTACTTCGACTCCGTGGACGAGCTGACGTCGTCGCGCGGAGAGCGGCTCCACTGCTCCGAGAAGGCGCTGCTGCACCTGCTCGACACGCCCCGGCGCCGGCCCGCCGCGTGAGCCGGACCGGGCCCGTCCCGCGACTAGGCGGGGACGACCTCCACCACGCTCGGCGGCATGTACGTGGGCAGCACGCGGTGCACGCGCAGGCCCGCCTTCTCCACCAGCGCGGAGTACTCGGGGCCCGTGCGCTCGCGGCCGCCCACCAGCACCAGCATGGCCATGTCGTAGAGGTTGCCGAAGTGCTGCACGTTGTCGCCCGGCAACACCGTCTCCACGATGAGCAGCTTGGACTGCGGGCCCATCGCCTCGCGCATGTTGGTGAGGATCTTCAGGCTACGCTCATCGTCCCAGTCGTGGAGGATCTGCGACAGGATGTACACGTCGTGGCCCGCGGGAATCTTCGCGAAGAAGTCGCCCTCCAGCACCTGGCAGCGGTTGCCGAGGCCCATCCCGTTCAGCCGCGCCGTCGCCTCCGCCTTCACGTGCGGCAGCTCGAACAGCGCGCCCTTCAGGTGCGGGTGCGACTGGAGGATGTGCCCCAGGAGCGTGCCCGTGCCGCCGCCCACGTCCACCACCGAGCGGACCTGCGTGAAGTCGTACGCGCCCACCACCGCCGGCGCGTTGAGGCTCTGGTACGCGGCCATGCTGCCGTTGAAGATGGCCGCGTCCTCGGGATGACTCGACAGGTAGCCGAAGAAGCTGTCCCCCATGAACTTCTCGACGGACGGCTGCCCCGTCTTCAGCGACGACACCAGGTCTCCCCAGGCCGACCACGACAGCAGGTGGCCATGCGCCCGCAGCGAGCCGTACACCGAGCCGGGGCTGTCCTTGCGCAGCATCACGCCCAGCTCCGTCAGCGCGAAGGCCTGGGTCTCTTCGTCCTTGATGAGCACGCCCAACCCGCTGAGCAGCCGGAGCATGCGGCGCAGCGCCGGGGCGTACGTTCCGCTCGCCTGCGCGAGCTCCTCCGCCGTCTTGGGCACGTCACCGATGATGTCGGCGATGCCGAGCTCCGCCATGATTTGCAGGCTGCGAGAAATCCAGAAGCCGTAGACCATCTGGGTCATCACCGCCGCGGCCGGCGGAGAGCTGGGAGCAGCAGAGGGAACACTGTTGACGGAACGAGGTTGCTGGCTCATGCAGGGGGGACCTTGAGCTGGGGGAGGGACGGCCCCGCAATTCTGGAACCTAAAAGGTAGGCAGTAAAAGCCAATTGATCCGCTCCCCCTGAAACTCCGTTATTTCTCGTCTTGAGCGCCTACATCACCCACCGTCACGCCCTCCCTCCCCGGGAGCTGGAGACCCTCCGGGACGCCCTGCTCGGCTCGCGCTTCGTGGCGCGCAGCCCGTTGATGGGGACGTTCCAGGGCAGCCGGGGCTTCGCCCTCATCTTCACCCGCGAGGGCCTCCCGGCGTTGGAGGCGCGCTTCCCCTTCCTCACGACCTACCTGGCGCGCGTGCTGGAGCCCGGGAGCGCGCGCGGCCTGCTGTCGTGGCGCGAGCGACTGTTCAGCGGGCGACAGCCGCGCGCCGAGCCAAATGCCTTCTATCTGAACCTCCTCCTGCTCGACGCGGGCATGGGCGTGGGCCGCCACATCGACGCCACGCTCCAGGGGCCCAGCGGCGTGCCGGACGCCACGCCCCGCCACGTCAGCGTGCTCTACCTCCAGGTGCCTCCCGGCGCGCGTGGGGGCGCGCTGCGGCTGCTCGAGGACAACCGCCCGCTGGGCGAGGTGCGGCCGCGCCCGGGACTGTTGGTGCACTTCCAGGGACACCTCCAGCACGAGGTGCAGCCCTTCATCGGCGCGCGCGACGACACCCAGCGCGCCAGCCTCGTGTGCGAGCAGTACGTCTTCCCACCCGACGCCCTCGCGCGTCTGCCTCCCTTCCGCATCCAGTCCAAGGCGGGCTTCGCGGCCTACCTGGACTCGCAGCGCGAGCGCACCGACGGCTGACCCGCATCCGTACTGCTGGTGTCACTGGATTGCGCGAAACCAAGAAATCAATGTGAGAAGCAACTTCCAGGCGGGCTGCGCGGATGACTCTTTGCGGCATCTCCCTGAGCAAGAGGGAAGCCGCGAAGCGAAGTAGCGAAACCCCATGGAGGCAACAATGAGGTGGAATTCCCCGCTGCGGCGCGGCCTGTTCGGCGCCGTCACCACCATCTTGGCCCTGGGCGTTGGCTGCGGTCCCGCATCCGACGCGAACGAGCCTCAACCCCCGACCCCCGAAGCCCCCGCCGAGTCGTTGCAGGTGGAGTTGGATGACGCGTTCGTCGCCGTACCGCGCAAGGTGAGCGCCGAGGAGCAGGGCCGTGTCGTCCAGCGACTGGACGGCTCCGTGTCCAACTCCGGTGAGAGCTTCTACCTGGCCATCCGCAAGAGCGAGCTGGGCCAGCGCTGGTTCATGTCGGCGTACCTCAAGCAGCTGCACCCGGGCGCGGTGTACTACGGCGCGGCGTCCTCGCTGGGCACGCGCGTGGTGAGCTTCAAGGAGCAGAACGGGAAGCTGTTCGTCTTCGACGCGGATGACCGCAAGACGATGAGCGACGTGTTCGACCCGGAGGTGCTCATCGAGGCGTGGCCCATCGTCAACGACTACGGCGCCTTCAACGTCCTGCGCGGCTCCAACAGCTACATCCTGGTGGACCCGACCGCGGGGCTCAACCGCTTCGGTGTCATGGGCGAGGCCTACGGCGCCACCGGCGTGCGCTTCCAGACGGAGCTGAGCTTCGCGCAGCGCTTCCGGAAGATCTCCGACGGCGTGACGTTCGAGCAGGTGTTCACCGGCTACGCGGACGTGCCGGACCCGACCGCGCCGGACTTCCTGGAGGACAACCTGTTCCGCACCTCCGGCACGCTGGGCATCGCGCTGCGCCAGTACCAGGAGGGCCAGGGCTACACCCCCACGGAGCTGCCGTGGCTGGAGCACTACTTCCGCGGTGAGCCGCGCATCCTGCCCAACACGGGCTACGTCACCCAGACGGCGGCCAAGTGGAACATCCGCCCGGGCATGAAGCCCATCAAGTGGATCATCACCGACACGGTGAACAAGGTGCAGGCCGACCCGCGCTTCGCCAACTACGACGTGGTGGCGGCGGTGAAGCGGGGCGTCGAGGGCTGGAACCAGGCGTTCGGCTTCAAGGTGTTCGAGGCCTCCGTGGGCGCGACGTCGGGCTTCGCCGACGACGACAAGAACGTCATCATCTTCGACCCGGACGCGTCCGCGGGCTTCGCCTTCGCCGACTGGCGCCTCAACCCCAACACCAGCGAGATTCGCGGCGCGACCGTGTACGTCAACGCGCTGTGGCTGGAGCTGGCCGACGGTGAGTTCGGCGACGACGCGCAGGCCGCCGTCGCGGCGAAGCTGAAGAACGCGCGCAAGTCGCTGCGCATGTCGTGGGGCGGCTTCGACAAGGGTCACCTGTGCGAGATGCCCCTGCCCCCCATGCGCGACGACGCGCTGGCCAGGCACAAGAAGCTGCCGGGGCCCGCGGCGGAGACGCAGCGCACGAAGAAGGAGAAGGTGGAGTCGTACCTGACGCACGTCATCCTCCACGAGGTGGGCCACACGCTGGGCCTGCGCCACAACTTCGCCGGCTCGCTCGTGTACACGGGCGCGCCCAACAGCCCGCGCTCCAACTCGGTGATGGAGTACGTGTACGATCCCGACGCCATCTTCGTGGACAAGCCGCAGTCCTACGACCTCCAGGCCGTCCGCTACCTGTACGGCCTGTCGGCGGACGAGCCCACCGAGCTGTTCTGCACGGACGAGGACACGGAGATCGAGCCGTACTGCAACCCGTACGACCGCTACTCCGACCCGCTGGGCGCCTTCTACGGCTCCACGTACGCGCTGGTGCAGGAGCTGCTGCTGTACGAAGTCCTGCCCTTCCCCCTGCTCGCGGGCTCGTTCGACTACTACCTGAACGCGACGCTGCAGTGGGCGCGCTCGGGTGTGGAGGCGGACCAGACGTACGCGTACGACGTCGCCATCGCCGCCGTGCGTCCTCCGCTGGCGCTCCCGCCGGACGCGGGCCCGGGCTACGGCGCGGTGGCCGACGACATCGCCCGTCGCGTGCTGTCCCGCCTGTACCTGGACCCGCTCGCGGCGCGCGGCAGCTTCACCGCCACGCCCGACGAGGACAACGCGATCACCCCGCAGGTGCTCGCGGACATCCACGGCATCCTCATCAACGTGGACGGCGTGCGCAGCTTCCAGTCCCGCCGCGCCATGGTGGACATCCTGAAGAACATGCAGAGCCTGCCGGCCTACGTGGCCCTGCGCCAGGGCCGCGACACGGTCCAGGCCCAGCTGGGGACGCTGAGCGGCACGCAGCTCATCCAGGCCGAGGACCTGCTGGCCCGCATCCAGGCCGCGCTGTCGCCGTACTACCGTTGATGTCGTGACGTGAAGCCCGGGGCCTCGTGCTCCGGGCTTCCGACGGGGCCTCCGCCGCTCGCGACGTGCGCGTCGTGGGTGTCGGGGGCCCCAGTGTTTGAAAGGCCCGAGTCGCCGGCGCGCCAGGTGCACCACCGCGCGCGTCTGGGAGACAATGGCCCGCCGTCTCGATGGGGGGCGGATTGATTCACAGGAGCGAGGAGGCATCACCGTGGCCGTCGATCCGCAGGGCAACGACATCGAGCGATTTCTCCAGGAAGACCCCGGCGGTCCCCTGGTGATGATGAACCTGGTGAAGTTCAAGGAGGGAGGCCGCGCCTCGTTCGCCGAGTACGCGAACGCCGTGATGCCCTTCATGCTGAAGGCGGGCGCGCAGCCGCTGTACGCGGGCGACTGCTCCACCCCGCTGGTGGCCGAGCCGGGCCAGACGTGGGACGCGGTGATGCTGGTGCGCTACCCGAGCCGCACCGCCTTCATGCAGATGGTGAGCGACCCGGAGTACCAGCGCTTCAACCACCTGCGCACCGCCGCGCTGAACGAGGCGGTGATGCTGGCGACGCTGCCCTGGGCCGCGTCGCCCTGAGTCCCGCGGCGCCGCCTCAACGCCCGGCGAGCAGCCGCAGTTCGGCGGTGGGCAGGAAGCCGGGCGGACGTCGGTGGCGGGTGGCCTGTTCGTAGGCGTAGGCGAGCTTGATGAGCGTGGGCTCGCTCCAGGCCTGACCGATGAACGACAACCCCACGGGCAGCCCGCGCACGTACCCCGCGGGCACGGTGAGGGTGGCGTAACCGGAGACGGCGGCGGGCGTGGAGCTGCTGCCCAGCCAGTGGTCGCCGTTCACCAGGTCGATGAGGCTGGGCGGCGCCTCGGTGGGCGCGACGAGCGCGTCCAGGCGGTGCTTGCGCATCACCGCGTCCACGCCCTGCTCACGCGACAGCTTGCGGCACGCGGCCAGGGCCTTGCGGTACTTCGAGTCGGTGAGCGGTCCGCGCGCCTGGGCCTGACGGAACAGCTCCTGGCCGAAGTACGGCAGCTCCCGGTCCGAGTGCTCCTCGTTGTAGCGGATGAGGTCCGCGAGCGTGCGCAGCTTCGTCTTGTCGCCCAGGCTCGCGAGCCAGGCCTCCGTGCCCGCCTTGAACTCGTACAGCATCACCTCGAACTCGTGCTCCTGGAGCTTCTCGACGTTGGGGATGGGCGCCGGGTCGATGATGATGGCGCCCTTGGAGCGCATGACCTCCAGGGCCTGTTCCGCCAGCGCGTCCGTACCAACGTGGTAGCCGAAGTAGTGCTTGCGAGGGACGCCAATGCGCGCGCCCTTCAGCCCGTCGGCGTCGAGGAACTTCGTGTAGTCGAGCCCGGTGTGTCCCTCGCCGCGCGCGGTGGCCGCGTCCGCGGGGTCGATGCCCGCGAGCACCGTGAGCAGCGCGGCGGCGTCCGCCACCGTGCGCGCCATGGGCCCCGCGGTGTCCTGGCTCTCGGAGATGGGGATGATGCCCGCGCGGCTGATGAGCCCCACCGTGGGCTTGAGCCCCACCAGCGAGCACGCCGAGGACGGGGACACGATGGAGCCATCCGTCTCCGTGCCCACGGACACGGCGCAGAAGTTGGCCGAGGTGGCCGCGCCCGAGCCGGAGCTGGAGCCCGAAGGCGTCCGGTCCAGCGCGTAGGGGTTGCGGCACTGCCCTCCCCGTCCGCTCCAGCCGCTCGCCGAGCGCGTGGAGCGGAAGTTGGCCCACTCGCTGAGGTTCGTCTTGCCGAGGATGACGGCGCCGGCCGCGCGGAGCTTTCCGACGAGGAAGGCCTCACGCGAAGGCACCGCGCCGACGAGCGCGAGCGAGCCCGCCGTCGTCTGCATCCGGTCCGTCGTGGCGATGTTGTCCTTGAGCAGCACGGGGATGCCGTGGAGCGGTCCGCGCGCGCCCTGTCTCTTCCGCTCTTCATCCAGGGCCTGGGCGATGGCGAGCGCGTCCGGGTTCACCTCGATGACGGACGACAGCGGCAGCGGGCCCGTGCGGTCCAGGGCGGCGATGCGCGACAGGTAGCGCTCGGTGAGGCCGTGCGCGGTGTACTTCCCCTCGCGCATGCCGGCCTGGAGGTCGGCGACGGTGGCCTCTTCCAGCTCGAACGGCGCGGGCAGGGACTTCGTCGCGTCCGGGCTCGCCGAAGACTCGAGCGTGGCCAGCGCGGTGGCCGCGGCCGTGCCACCGAGGAAGGCGCGACGACTCAGGTTCCATTCGGAGGGCGGGAGCTTTTTCATGGCGTCGCGTGCACTACAGCAGTGGTGCATGAACGGCCGCAACCCGGGTGGGACGATTGGAGGAAGTCCCGCGCACGACGCGTCGCCCTGTTAGCGTACCGGGTCGACATGGCATCGAACCTGACGCTTCTGGCGGGCCCCGACGCACTGCGGCTCCTGCGTGCGCGTGGCCTGCGTGGTGACGACGTGGACGTCGTTCCTGGGGCCTCCGGAGGTCCCAAGTGGCTGGTGCTCGCGGGGCTGGACCGGGCGCTCTTCGGTGGGCTCTTCCAGGGGCGCACCCGGCCGCTGCACCTGATTGGCAGCTCCATCGGCAGCTGGCGGCTGGCGTGTCTGGCGCAGAAGGACCCGGTCGCCGCGCTGCATCGTTTCGAGGCGGCCTACATCGACCAGCGATATCCGCCCAAGCCCTCCCCCGCCCTGGTGAGCGAGACGAGCGAGCGCATCCTCGACGCGCTCCTGGGCGATGACGGCGTGGAGGAGATCCTCCGCCATCCGTGGGCCCGGCTGCATGTGGTCACCGCGCTGTGCAAGGGCCCGCTGGGCGTGGAGCATCCGCGCGTGCAGCTGCTCGGGCTGGCGCTGTGCGCCATGGGCAACGTGGTGAGTCGTCGGAGCCTGAGCCTGCATCTACAGCGCGTCATCTTCGACACGGCGGGCGACACCAGCCCCTTCGTGGGACAGAAGGATTTGCCCTCCGTCCACCTGCCGTTGACGGCGGAGAACCTGAAGCCGGCGCTCATCGCGTCGGGCTCCATCCCGCTGGTGCTCAGCGGCGTGCGCATCCCCGGCGCACATACGGGCGTGTACCGGGACGGCGGCGTCATCGACTACCACCTGGACCTGGACTTTGGCGCGGGCGACGGCCTGGTGCTCTATCCGCACTTCTATCCGTACGTGGTGCCGGGCTGGTTCGACAAGGCGCTGCGCTGGCGACGGGCGAAGCCGCTGAACTTCCGCAGGGCCCTGCTCATCTCCCCCTCCCCGGAGCTGGTGGCGCGCCTGCCGGGAGGTCGGATTCCGGACCGCACCGACTTCGAGCGCATGAGCGACACCGCGCGCATCCGCGCCTGGAACCAGGTGGTCTCCGAGAGCGAGCGCATGGGTGACGAGCTCCAGGAGCTGATGACCACGGGCAGGCTCGCCGAGCACGTGCAGCCGCTCTGATTCCGCGGCGGGTGCTACGGGCGCGCGGGCGGCTCGCTGTCGAGCTGGACCTTGTCCACGTAGCACCAACCCCAGTGCTCGCCCGGCTCCAGGGAGCGGATGATGGGGTGGTCCGACTCGTGGAAGTGCCGCGTCGCGTGCTTGTTCTTCGAGTCGTCGCAGCACCCCACGTGGCCGCACGTCATGCACAGCCGCAGGTGCACCCAGGTGTCGTGGAGCTTCAGGCACTCCTCGCACCCGCGGGTCCTCGGTCGCACGGGGCGCAGCCGGTCGAGATGGCCGCAGGGGCCCGTGCCCGGCTTCGGTTGGAACTCGATGGTGGCCTGCGTGTCGATGAGCTCCGCCGACGTGCGAGGCGCGGTGGGCACGGGCTCCATCTCGAGCCCCTCGGGCGCGCGGGTGCGGAACAGCTCGGCGCAACGCTCGAAGGCGTCCGCGGCCCCCTTGAGCACGAGCTCGTCACCCGCCTCGAAGAGGGTGTGGGGCGTGACGGACGGCAGCGGGACGTCGTCGCGTCGCAGCTCCAGGACCCCGAGGGCACCTCCCGCGCGTTCGATGAGCGCCGACACCGAGAGCCCCACGAGGGGCGCGCCCGGACGGACCGACACGCGGCGCGAGCTGAGGCAGTCCTTCTCCAGCGCGCAGACGAGCAACGGCTTCTCCAGCGCGCCGGACAAGCGCAGCGCCGCGTAGCCCGAGCGTCGGACGGAGTCCTCGTGGCCCTCGATGTCCTCGGGCGACTGGCGGTAGTCCTCGAGCACCGAGGACAGCACGGCCACCAGGCTCTCCAGTTCCTCGCAGACCACGACGTCCGCGCCGGCCTCGCGAAGCGGCTCCACGTCCGCCACGGCGCGCACCCGGGCGACGAGTCGCAGCGTCGGGTTCTCCATCCGCGCGACGGCGACCACGCGGTGGGCCATGGCCGCGTCATCATCCACGACGAGGAGGAGCTTGGCGCGCTGGACCCCCGCGACGCGGAGCGTGCGCTGCCGAGCGTAGTCGCCGCGAAGCACCGCCATGCCCTCGGCCTCCGCCTCGTTCGCGCCCGGGGGGCTCAGCGTGGAGACGAGGAACGGAATGCCCGAGCCACGCAGCACCCGCGCCAGCCTGCGAGCCCCATCTCCGTAGCCCGCGATGATGACGTGGTTCTCGTAGCGGGCGAAGGACTCGGCCGCGAGCGCCTCCGTCTCGTCCGTGGTGGGGCCTGCCTGAGCCACCACCTGACGGGCCTTCCGCGTGAGCCGCCCCTGGGCCCAGCCCCCCAGTCGTGACAGCAACGGCGTGAGCACCATCAACATCACGGTGGCCGCGATGAACGCCTGCGAGCCCTCCTCCAGCCCCGCCGGGAAGAGGCCCAGCCGACGGCCGCTGCGCTCCAGCACGAAGGAGAACTCACCCACCTGGGCCAACAGCAGCGCGCTCTCCACCGCCACCGGCACCCGGTAGCCGAGCGCCAGCACGGCGATGCCCGTGGTGAGGACCTTCACCAGGAGCACGGCGACGATGGCCAGCAGCACCTCAGGCAGGTGCGCCACGAGGAAGCCCATGTCGAGCAACATGCCGACGGAGACGAAGAACGTGGCGCTGAAGAGGATCTGCAGCGGGAGGATTTCGCCGAACGCGTGCTCGCTGAAGCGGCTCTCGCTGACCACCAACCCCGCGAGGAAGGCGCCGAGTGACACGCTCACCCCCGCGAGGCTGGTGAGGTACGCGGTGCCGAAGCACACGGCGATGACGGTGAGCAGGAACAGCTCTGGTGAGCAGGTGCGCGCCACCACCTCGAGGAGCTTGGGCATCAACCTGCGGGCCACCACCAGCACGGCGACGATGATGCCCAGCGCCTTGCCGAAGGCCCCCAGGAAGTGGAGCGGCGTGTCGCCCTTCCCCGCCAGCACGGGCACGAGCAGCACCATCATCACCACGGCCAGGTCCTGGAAGATGAGCAGCCCCAGGGACACCTGCCCCACGTCCGAGGACGTCTCGCCCCTGTCTCCGAGCAGCTTGAGGACGATGGCGGTGGAGGACAGCGCCACCAGGAAGCCCGTGAAGAGCGCGGGCCGCCACGCCACGCCGAACAACATCAGCAGCCCCATCATCCCCACGGACGACAGGCCCACCTGGATCCCGCCGCCACCGAACAGGAGCTTCTGGAGCTTGACCAGCTTCTCCAGACTGAACTCCAGGCCGATGCTGAACAGGAGCAGGATGACGCCCAGCTCCGCGGCCGAGTTCACCAGCTCCAGGTCCTTCACCAGCTTCAGCGCGTTGGGACCAATGAGCGCGCCAGCGAGCAGGAAGCCGACGATGGGCACCAGCCGGAAGCGATGGCCGACATAGGCCATGAGCGCGCCGGCGAGAATCAGCACCACGATTTCCTGCAGGAACGGCGCGGTGGCGGTGGCGAGCTGGAGCATGGGGCGCGACGCGCAGGCCCCACGATGGGCCCGCGCGTGCATCCAGCCTGCTCCGGGCCCGCCTCCGGGCCTCATGACCCCGGGGAGCATTCGTGCACCAGTCAGCGCCGGACACCGCGCGAAAGCTCAACGGCCGACACCCTCGCGCGAGGATGCCGGCCGTCGGACAGCTTCAGACTGTTTCGAGCGACTCCGGGTCTGGGCCTGTTAGGCACCCGGACCCGGAAGGTGCCACCGCTCCGAGGAGCGGCGGCGCCCGGCTCAGCTCACCCGGCGACGGCGGTGCAGCAGGCTCAGGAGCGCCAGGGCCATCATGCCCGCCGGAGCACCCGCGCCCGTGGAGGAGCAACCCCCGCCCTCGTCCGGCTTGGCCGTCGCCTGCACGGTGACGCTGTGCGAGGCGCCGCTGGGGTCCTTCACCGTCAGCTTGAAGGCGAAGGTGGCGCTGCCGCCATCCAGGTCCGGCACGTCCACGCTGAGCACCGCGCGGGTGGAGTCGTTGAGCGTGACGCTCGGGCCACCCGTCTGCTCCCACTTGTACGTGAGGGCATCACCATCCGGGTCGCTGGACTCCGATCCGTCGAGCGTCAGCGACGTCTGGGGCCCATTGACGATGACGCGGGCCTTCGCCACCGGGTCCTGGTTCGGAATCGGCGACGGGGTGACCTCCACATCCACCGTGTCGCTGGCGATGACGCTGCCATCGCTCACCGTCAGGCGGAACGTCAGCGTCTCGGCAGCCGACAGGTCCGGCGCCGTGAAGGTGGCCACGGCGGAGGTGGCATTGGACAGCGCCACCGCCGTACCCGCCGTCTGCACCCACGTGTACGAGAGCGTGTCTCCGTCCTCGTCCGTCGCGGAGCCACTCAGCGTGGCCGTGGCGCGCGCGGCCACCGTGCCATCCAGACCCGCGTTCACCGTCGGCGCGCGGTTGACGTTGAGCACGTCCACCGACACGTCCTGGGTGACGGAGGCCGTACCGTCGGACACCGTCACGCGGAAGGTGAGGACGGCGTTGGCGGCCACCTCACCCGTGGCGAACGTGGCCGTCGCCGTGTTGGCGTTGTCCAGCACCACCGTCGTGCCGGTCAGCTGCGTCCAGGCGTACGTCAGCGTGTCGCCGTCCGCGTCCGAGGCCACGGCCTTGAGGGTGGCCGTGCTGCGCTCGTTCACCGTCACCGACGTCGCCGTCACCACCGGCGCGCGGTTGGCGTTGTGGATGACCACGTCCACCGTGTCGTTCACGCTGGTCTTGCCGTCGGACACCGTGAGGCGGAAGGACAGCGTCTCATCCCCCGTCACCTCGGGCGCGACGAAGGTCGCCGTCGGCGTCGTGTAGTTGGCGATGGCCACGGGCGTACCGGACACCTGCGTCCAGAGGTACGTGAGCGTGTCGTTGTCCGCGTCCGTCGCGGTGCCGGACAGGGTGACGGTGGCGCGCTCATTGGCCGAGCCGTCGAGCCCCGCGTTCACCGTGGGCGCGCGGTTGACGTTGCGCACGCGCACCGTGACGGTGTCGGAGGTCGTCAGGGTACCGTCGCTGACAGTCAGCCGCAGGACGAGGTTGGCGTCCGCGGCCACTTCCGGCGCCGTGAAAGTCACCGTCGGCGTGTTCGCGCCGGACAGCGTCACCGCCGCGCCGGACACCCGCGTCCACTGGAACGTGAGCGAATCGCCGTCGGCATCGGTACCGCTGCCCTCCACCGTGACGTTCGTGCGCTCGTCCACCGTCAGGTCCGGCCCCGCGTTGGTGACGGGAGGACGGTTGAAGCAGGTGCCCGTGTCGTCCACCAGGCTGGTGAACGGGGTGTTGGTGATGCCGGTGAAGGCGACGTTGTCGATGGCCCAACCCGTCGTACCGGTCGCGTTGTCGGTGCCGACGCGGAAGCGGATCTGCACCGTCTTGCCCGCGTACGTGGTGCCCAGGTTCAGCGTGGCGGCCACGAGGGTCGGGAAGCCCGCGCTCGTACCGACGATGGCCTGGCGCCCCTGCAGGTTGTTGATGATGTTCGCGGCGGTATTCAGGCGGCCGTTGTAGAGCGGGGTACCGATGTCCACCCACGTCTGGCCCCCGTCCTGGGTCAACTCGATGACGGCGCCGTCGTAGTAGGTGGTGGGGTTGGTGCTCGTCTCGAAGTTGTAGGCATGGTCGAACCGGACGGTGAGGTTGCCGGTCTCGGCCACGTTCAGCTCCGGCGACTTGAGCCAGAAGTCCGTGGGCCGACCCGCGGCCGGGCCGAGGAACGCGCGGTTCAGGCCACGGGCGTCCAGGGTGGTGAAGGTGAAGTACTGCTCGGTGATGCCTCCACCCTCGGCGGACTCCATCTCCCAGGGGAGCAGGAGGATGTTCGACTGGACCGTCTCCGTGGTGCTGGTCGCCGGCGCCTCGTTGTAGTTCGTCGTGGCGGCCAGCGAGGCGACCACGTCGCCGGGGTTCGCGCTGTCGGGATCCCGGAGGGCGACAGTGAACTCCGCCACCGCGCGGGGCGCCGCGTCCGTCAGCGTCACCGGGATGGACACCGTCGCCTGCTCGAAGGAGCCCAGCGCCGGAATCGTGACGACCCCGTTGTTGCCGAGGGTGATGCCTCGCGTGGGCGAGATGACCGTGGCGGTGCTCGCGTTCGCCGGCACCGAGCCATTGTTGGCGACCGTCAGGACCAGTCGGCCCGTCTCACCGTTGTCGAGCACGCCGTCGCGATCACACGAACCGGCCGGAGAGTCGTCCGCGAGCGTGAGCGCCACGAACTCGAGCGAGGCGCCGACCTTGAAGCTCTCGATGACCCCCGTGTGCGTGGTGGAACCGCGCGTCGGAGAGACGGCGCCAGGCCCCATGCCGCGCTTGGCGAAGGCCACCCAGAAGCGCTGCGCGTCCTCGGGGTCATTCGCCTCGGCGGCGGCGATGAGGGCGTTGCGCGCCTCGCTGTAGGTCGGCGCGGCCGGCGTCAGCATGTAGCCGGTGACCAGGTAGCGCTTCATGCGCGCCTGGGCGTCCTCGAACGGGTGGGCCCGCAGCAGGGACGTGTACGCCTCCCAGAGCATGGTGGCCCAGATCTCACCCGAGTTGTGGACCTGGTAGTTGGGGCTGGCGTTCGGCGAGAAGGGCGCGGTGGTGGGCAGCGCCACCCCCTCCATGATGTGACGGAACGTCAGCGCGTTCTTCGCCATGTCCGACGAGTACGCCACCCGGCGGATGCCGTAGAAGGCACTGTCCCGGGAGATGGCGCGCGTGGCGAACTCGCCCGGGCCGTAGGCGCCCATCCAGTTGGCGTTGGACTCGACCTGGAGATCCTCCGGACGCGTGATCATCAGCAGTCCGTGGAAGTCCGCCCAGCCCTCGCCCATCGCGCGGCCCTGGTTGTTGGTGAGGCCCGCGGAGTTCTGGACGAGACGATTGCTGATGTAGTGACCCCACTCGTGGGCCACGATGAAGTTGTCGACGGTGCCATCCGGCCGGTACGTCGCGGTGCGGGCGAGGTGCACCGTCACGCCGGTCGCGTTGCGGATGCGGGTCGCGTCCGGCAGGGAGATGAAGACCGTGGGAATGGAGAGGGTCCGGGAGTTTCCGGCGATGTGACCGATCGCACCCGCCACGTGGTTGCCGAAGATGACGGCCACGGCACCCGCCGCCTCGGCATTCTGCGCCTTGATGAGGAAGGAGCAGTCGGGAGGACCGCCGCGATCGATGAGGGCGATGTTCCCCGCCACCTCGGCCGCGTTGGTGATGGCGCTGCAGCCATCACGATCCGTCGACTGAGGGCCCGTCGCATCCAGCGCGGCGACGACCGGCCGGGTGATGTCGAAGCCCTGGGGTCCCATGTCCATGGACAGGCCCACGGGGATGACACCCGCGATCTCGGAGGGGGCCGTCACCGTCAACGTCGCGAAGTTCTCCGCGTTGAAGACGTACATCTGCATGACGGGCGAGGCACCGTCCGCCGGCGTCGCCATGTTCGCGTTGTTGGTGCCGCTGTAGTCCTGCGCCTCCGCGAGGACCGGGTCACCGCCGATGCCACCGCGACCGAAGTTGTCGGTCTGCGCGTTGCCCGTCGACTCGTCGAAGCCGGAGTCGTAGTACCAGTCGTGCAGCCAGTTGTTCACGAAGAACAGGCTGGTGGTCGCCGCGGCGATCTGCTCGTCGTTGATGTTGGGCCGCATGTCGAACCGCATGGTGCGGTCGAACACCCCGGGCGCGGTGACGGTGGGGCGCAGGTCTCCGTCGGAGAAGCGCGGGGGCGCCACGAGGTCCGCGTAGGCGTCCACGTTGTTGCCCGTGGTCACCGTCGCGTCCGCGGGCAGCCACGGGTCGTTCCGGCTGAAGGGCGCGTTCTGCAGCGTGATGAGCGAGGGGGCCACGAAGGCCGGCCGGAAGCCCGTGGGCGCGCCATCCGGGTGCGGGCTTGCGTTGGTGCCCGCGGGGCCGTCATGCGGCGTGTACGGCGGCGTGGTGTCCGCGAACGCGCGGTAGCTGAAGGCGGCCTCCTCGCGCAGGTTCTTGCGCATGAGGATCTGCCCATCCACGGCGGAGACGACGTACGAGTACGCATCCCACTCGAGGCTGTCCTCACGCCCGCTCTGCACCTCCACGTAGTACGCGGGGACGAGCCGGTCCTCGAACGGGTAGTAGACCGGCCGGGCACGGGCCGGGACGCGCAGCCCCTCCTCGAGCGGACGCGCATACGTCGCGAGCGAGAAGTGCGTGTACCGGTCCCCGGGCCGGGCGCTCTTGACCTGCGCCAGCAGGCTCGGGTCCAGGCGCGTGCCGGTGACGTCCTGGTACGCGGCGGAGATGGCGGCGCTCGCGTTCCCCTTGAACGCCAGGCGCTCGGGGACCGGGCTCGAGGACACGTGCTCGGACAGCGCGCCGGACAGGCCCACCACCGAGTTGCCCTTGTCGAGCAGCACCGTCACGTTGTTGCGGAACACCTCGACGCCGCCGAGCTCCTGCGTCAGCGTGACGAGCCGGGCGTTGCCGAGCAGCTTCACGGAGGTGACGCGCGCGCCGGCCTCCTCGAAGGACCGAAGGCCGAAGTCGGAGGCGTAGTCCTTCAGCTGGGACAGCGCCGCGGCCTCGGGCGCCATCTTCGCGTACTTCGCCCGCTGCGACTTCTGAGCATCCGTGGTCCGAGCCCAGATGAAACGAGGAGCACTCGAACCCTCCGCGCGCTGAGAGACACGCGCACGCGTGTCACCCGCCGCGGACTTGAGGCTCGCGGACTTGGGCTCCGCGGGCTTGGCTTCGAGGTATGCGTCGTAGTTCGGCAGCGTCCGAGCGAAGGAACCGGTACCCGAAAGTACCAGCGCCAGGCCGGACAGCTTGGCAACAAACCTTCTCACGTGGGGGTGCTCCCTTGGGAAAGCGCGGGGGTAGGAAGCCACCCCGAAGAGACGGGTATTGCGCGCCCCAGCCACCTCGCCGGGTACACGGATCTCTTCGGGAAGGCCCCCAGGTGACAAATTGTCACCTGTTGGAGAGATTAGTGCCTTTACTGATGTAGGTTGAAAGGCGACAAAGCGGTTTTTTCTACGCTGGCAGGAGATTTTCATGAGCACGGGAGACCCGGCCCAAAAAGATCTTCAGTGAGAACAGAGGGTTGCAATGTCCCTGGCACACATTTCAGTGAGGACGGACCTACCCAGTTTCTCCAGAGTCAAGTCAGGGATGACCCGCACACCGGACAAAGTGTCCCAGCCGGGACAGCTGCAGGGAGGCCTCCAGAGGGCTCGACGCGCGCCAGAGGCGAGACGCGCGGAACCCGCGGAGCAAGGCGCTCCAAAAGCAAAACCCCATCCTCCGGAGCGGGAGGATGGGGTCTCTTGAAACATCATTGCGGGGGCAGGATTTGAACCTGCGACCTTCGGGTTATGAGCCCGACGAGCTACCAGGCTGCTCCACCCCGCGTCATGTTGATGTCTGCCTTTAAACACCAGAGGTTCGGCTTTGATTCACCGAACCTCTGGCTTCCTCATTGCGGGGGCAGGATTTGAACCTGCGACCTTCGGGTTATGAGCCCGACGAGCTACCAGGCTGCTCCACCCCGCGTCAGCGGCGAGGGAGGTAGTACCGCCCCTCGCCGGGGACTGCAACATCTATTTCGAGGGAACCCGAGCACGCATCCAACACGTGCTCGAGCGCGCGATGTGAATCACTTGCCGAGCTTGCTGAAGAGATCGGCCATGGTGCCGAAGCCCTTCTTGCCCGCGCCCTGCGGCTGCTGCGTCTTCTGCCACGCCTCCACCTCGGCGCGCTCCTCCGCGCGAATCGCGGCGGTGACGGACAGGCGGATCTTCCCGGACGCGTCGATGTCCAGGATGGCCACCTTCACCTCCTGGCCCAGCGCGTAGTGCTTGCGCAGATCGGTGCCGCGCTCGGTGCCCGTCTCGCTCGCGGGGAGCAGGCCCTTGCCACCGGGGAACGCGAGGAAGACACCGTACGGCTCGATGCGGTCCACCTTGCCGACGACGACCTGGCCCACCTTGGGACGGGGCGCCGCGGGAGCCGCGGGCGCGGCCTTCTCCGCCGAAGCGGCCGGACGCTCCTCGGGGGGACGCTGCGCCTCCTCCTCGGAGATGCGGCGCAGGCCGATGCGCTTGTCCTTCTCGTCGATCTTCTCGACGGCGACCCAGATGGTCTCGCCTTCCTTCACCACGTCGCGCGGGTGCGCGATGCGGCGGTCGCTCAACGCGGAGATGTGCACCAGGCCATCCACACCCGGACGCAGCTCCACGAAGGCGCCGAACTGCTGGAGCCGGACGACCTTGCCCTGCAGACGGTCCCCCTCCTTGATCTCAGAGATGGCCTTCTTGAACGGGTCCTCCTGCCGCGAGCGCATGGACAGCGTGATGCGCTCCTTCTGCTTGGTCTTGTCGGGGGAGTTGGGCTGCGCGGCCTCCATGCGCAGGATCTCCACCTCCACGTCGTCACCGACCTTCACCACGTCGCTGGGGTGACCCACGCGCGTGTACGAGAGCTCGGAGACGGGAATCATCCCCTCCACGCCGCCCAGGTCCACGAACACGCCGAAGTCGCGAACGCCAGTGACCTTGCCCTTGACGACCTTGCCATCGCCCAGGGTCTTGCGCGTCTCCGCGGCCAGCTCGCGCTGCTCGTCCTCGAGCAGCGAGCGGCGCGAGAGCACCACGTTGCGGTCCCGCACCTCGGTGACGCGGAACTTGAGCTTCTCGCCGATGAACTGGTCCGGCTTCTCCACGTAGCGCAGGTCCAGCTGGCTGATGGGGCAGAACGCGCGCACGTCGCCGATGGCGACCTCCACGCCGCCCTTGTTCACGCTCAGCACCATGCCCTCGACGGGCATGCCCGACGCGCGGGCCTCGGCCAGCATCGCCATGGACGCGCTGCCCTTGGCCAGCGCGCGGCTCAGCACGATGCCCTTGGCGCCCACCTCGATGACGTGCGCATCCAGGCTGTCACCCACGCCGTAGCGCAGGATGCCCTCGTCGTCCTTGAGCTCGCGCAGCTCGATCATCGCCTCGCTCTTGGACGCGCCCTCCAGCGACACGAACGCGGTGTCCGCGCCGAGCTGGAAGATGGTGCCCTTGACCTTCTCGCCCAGCCGCACGCCCCGGCGACCCGGCGCCCCACCCTCCTTGGCCTGCGCCTCGAACATCTCGGCGAAGGACTCGGCCTCGGGGACCTCCTCGTAGAGCGCGGTCGACACCGGCGTCGGCGCCACAGGGCGCGGCGCGGGAGCCGTGGTCGGCGCGCCAGAGGCCTCGGCCTCCGCGGTGGTCGCCTCGGCGGTCGCGGTCGCCTCGGCGGGGTTCTCCCCCACCGGGCCTCGCGTCTCGATGGCGCCCGACGCGCGCTTCACGACGACCATGGGACCGGACGGCCGGCGCTCGCCGCCACCGCGGCGCTCGCCTCCTCCCCGCTCCTGACCGCCCTGGCCACGAGGAGGACGGCGCTCGTCGCGCGGAGCCCCTCCCTCGGAGCGGGGACGCGCGTCACGGCCCTGACCGGGACCGCCGCGCTCGCCGCCGCCGCGAGGACCCTCGCCACGGCCGCTGCCGCCCGAAGGGATGCCGAGCATCACGTCACCGAAGGTGGCCTTCGGCTTCTTGGGGCCGCCCATCCCGCCCGGACCGCCCGCATTGGAACCGTTCTTCTCGTCGCTCACTGCCGAGACCTTCCTGAGACGAAGTCAGCCAGACTTCCCGTGAAGCCTGGCCCATGAAAAAGGCGGCGCACTCTACACGCGCGCCCTGTTCGGAGGAAGCCCCGAAGAGGAGCACGCGGCCCACACCACCGCCAGGACCCTAACGGACGCCCCCCTCCGCACCATCCCTCCCGCCCCCTTCTTGCTACTCCAACCACCTGCTGCCCGCTCCCTGAGGAGTCGAGCATTGGCGAGCACTTAGCGCGTCCGGCGCAGCCGCCCGGAGACCTTGCGGAACACCGCGCCAGCCTCCGGGACACCCAGCGCCGCGGCGACCGCGAAATAGATGCCGCCCATGGGGATGGCGACGGCCAGCAAGCCCAGGACGGGATGCAGCCTGGGGGGTGCGAGGTAGGCCCCACCCCACTCCGCCTGCACTCCCGGCATGGGGCCCAGCATGGCGGCGAGCCCCAGCTTCACGCCCAGGGCCACGAGGCCCGCGATGACGGCCGCGCCCCACAGCCGGGGCAGCAGCCCGGGAGGAACCCCCACCGGCCCCAGCTGCCGGGTCAGCTTGCGGCGCAGGAGATACGACTCGAGCCAGGCGACGAGCCCGCTGGCGAGCGTGAGCCCCAGCGCGCCCAGCTCCGAGGGCAGCCCCAGCCACCCGGGCAGGCGCAGGCCCAGGACCCAGGCGCCCACGGAGCCCACCGCCACGCGGACGATGGCGAAGCGCAGAGGCGTCTTGGGGTCCTTGAGGGCATAGAAGGCGGAGGCATACAGCCGGCCCACGGTGGAGGCCACCAGCCCCACGGCCGCGCCCATGAGCAGGTACCAGAGGTAGCGCGAGTCCGCCGCGTCGAAGCGGCCCGTCTGCAGGAGCGCCGCCGCCACCATGTCGCCCAGGAACAGGAAGGCCGCCGCGGAGGGCACCACCCAGAAGGCGATGCGCCGCGCCCCGCCGTCGATGCGCTGACGCAGCTTCGCGGAGACCTCCTCCGTCCCGGCGCCGTCGGCCGCGCGGGCCATCTCCGGCAGCTCCGCCGCGGACACCGCCATGCCAAAGAGGCTCACCGGGATGAGGTAGATGGTCTGCGCATAGACCAGCGAGGACATGGCGCGCTCGGAGATGAGCGTGGCGAAGGCGGTGTCCACCCAGGCGCTGAACTGCACCACGCCGCGCCCCAGCACCACCGGGCCGAAGCTGCGCAGCACCTGCCGCACCGGTTCCGTCGCCGCGGACAGCGACGGGCGGAACTTCCCCAACAACTGGAGCGTGCGGGGCACCTGCACCGCGAACTGGAGGAAGCCGCCGGCCACCACGCCATAGGCCAGAAGCTCCACCAGCCGGTCCTCGCCATAACGGCCGCCGATGACCAGCAGCGTGGCGATGATGGCCCCGTTCCAGACGACGGGCGCCAGGTACGACAGCAGGAAGCGCCGGTGGCTGTTGAGGATGCCCAGACACCAGGCGCTCAGCACCAGGAAGCCGGTGCCCGGGAAGAGGATGCGCACCACGCGGATGGCCAGCTCGCGCGCGTGGCCCTCGAAGCCCGGGGCGATGAGGTCCACGAACACGGGCGTGAACAGCATGCCCGCGCACACCAGCACCGCCGTCGCCAGGGACAAGAGGCCGAAGACCGCGCCCGCCACCCGGTCCGCCTGCTCCGTGTCCTTGCGGCCCAGCAGCTGGGCGTACACGGGGATGAAGGAGCCGGAGAGGACACCTTCGCCAAAGAGGTTCTGCAGGAAGTTGGGGATGCGCAGCGCCGCCTTGAAGACGGCGGCGGCCTCCGCGTTGCCCAGGTAGTGGGCGAAGACGCGCTCGCGCACCAGGCCCATGAGGCGCGAGGCGAGGATGCCCGTGGCCACGAGCATCGCGCCCTTTCCCCCCGAGCGTTCGGACCGACCTGGCGAGGCGGGAGGAGTCGGGGAAGGCTCGGGCACGGAGGCGGTCACGGGCCGGGGACTCTATGCGTGACGTCAAGTGGCATGAAGAGGGAAACCCAGGGCCCCTGTTTCTCTTGACGGTGCCCCCGGCGGATTGCGAGGGTCCGTCCTCAATGGCCGACCTACCGGACAGCGACCTGGACGATGTGGCGCGTATCCGCCTCGTGCTGGCGCGCGAGCTCGAGACCATCAACGAGTACGAGGCCTTCGCCCGGGCCTCCTCGCACCCCGAGGTGCGGGCCTTCTTCCTCCACCTGGCGACGGAGGAGAAGGAGCACGTGTCCGAGGCGGTCCACATGCTGCGCCTGCTCGACTCCCACCAGGACTCGCGCTTCACCACGCCCATCGCGCCGGGACACTTCCAGCAGGCCGTGGGCGAGGCGCCGCCTCCCGCCACGGTGCTCGCGCCCCCGCCTCCTCCACCGCCGCCCCAGCAGGTCCTCAACGGCCGCTCTCCGGTGGAGCCCCTCACCGCCCTGCCCCCGCAGCGGCTCATGTATGGCCTGCCCGCCCCGCCGCCCGCCGTCGAGTCCCACCCCCTCACGGTGGGCTCGCTGCGCCGGGGTGGCGGTGGTGGTGGCGGCAATCGCTGACGACGTTCCCCTCTTTTCTCCCTGATGTTGATCCGGAGATTGTTCGATGCCTGACTTCCTTGGACATGCCGAGAACCCGCTCCGCGAGGAGGAGTGGGCGCGCCTGAATGAAACCGTCATCCAGGTGGCGCGCCGCTCGCTCGTGGGCCGCCGCATCCTCGACATCTACGGTCCGCTGGGCGCGGGCGTGCAGACGGTGCCCTACGACGAGTTCCAGGGCGTGTCCCCGGGCGCGGTGGACATCGTCGGCGAGCAGGAGACCGCGATGGTCTTCACGGACGCTCGCAAGTTCAAGACCATCCCCATCATCTACAAGGACTTCCTGCTGCACTGGCGGGACATCGAGGCGGCGCGCACGCACAACATGCCGCTGGATGTCTCGGCCGCCGCCGGCGCCGCGGCGCTGTGCGCGCAGCAGGAGGACGAGCTCATCTTCTACGGCGACGCGCGCCTGGGCTACGAGGGCCTGATGACGGCCAATGGCCGGCTCACCGTGCCGCTCGGTGACTGGACGGCGGCGGGTGGCGGGTTCCAGGCCATCGTCGAGGCCACGCGCACGCTCAACGAGCACGGCCACTTCGGCCCCTACGCCGTGGTGCTGTCGCCCAAGCTCTACTCGCAGCTGCACCGCATCTACGAGAAGACGGGCGTGCTGGAGATCGAGACCATCAAGCAGCTGGCCGCCGACGGCGTCTACCAGTCCAACCGCCTGCGCGGCGACTCGGGCGTGGTGGTGTCCACCGGCCGCGAGAACATGGACCTGGCGGTCTCCATGGACATGGTGGCCGCGTACCTGGGCGCGTCGCGGATGAACCACCCGTTCCGCGTGCTGGAGGCGCTGCTCCTGCGCATCAAGCACCCGGACGCCATCTGCACCCTCGAGGGCGCTCCCGCGGCTGTGGCCCGTCGGTAGTCCGGCCACCCTGCCCCCTGTTCCCATGGCCAAGGTCCTGGTGATCGACGACGAGGCGAACCTGCGCAAGGTGCTCGCCGCGATGCTGCGCCGGGACGGCTTCGACGTCACCGTCGCGGAGAATGGCGAACAGGGGCTGGCCGAGTTCAACAAGAACGGCGCGGACATCATCGTCACCGACCTGGTGATGCCCAAGGTGGGCGGTATGGAGGTGCTCAGCACCATCCGCGCCGCCAACCCGGACGTCCCGGTCATCATCATCACCGCGCACGGCACGGTGGACTCCGCCGTGGACGCCATCAAGGCGGGCGCGTTCGACTACATCACCAAGCCCTTCGACCAGGTGGAGCTGTCCTCCGTCGTCGCGAAGGCCGCCAAGACGAACGAGAGCGCTCGTCGCTCCGTCCGCCCGGACCTCAAGGCGCGCGCCGCCATCATCGGCGAGGCGCCGCAGATGCAGGACGTCTACAAGGTCATCGACAAGGTGGCGGACACGCCCTCGACGGTGCTCATCACCGGCGAGAGCGGCACCGGCAAGGAGCTCATCGCCACCGCGCTGCACGGCGCGTCCAGCCGCCGCGACAAGCCGTTCATCAAGATCAACTGCGCGGCCATCCCCGCCACCCTGCTGGAGAGCGAGCTGTTCGGCTACGAGCGAGGCGCCTTCACCGGCGCCGTCACCTCCAAGCCGGGCCGCTTCGAGCTGGCCGACGAGGGCACCCTCTTCCTGGACGAGATTGGCGAGATCCCCGTCGAGATGCAGGTGAAGCTGCTGCGCGCGCTGCAGGAGGGCGAGTTCGAGCGCGTGGGCGGCATCAAGACCACGCGCGTGGACGTGCGCCTGGTCGCCGCCACCAACCGCGACCTGCAGGCGGAGATCGAAGCGGGCCGCTTCCGCAAGGATTTGTACTACCGCCTCGCGGTGGTGCCGCTGTCCCTGCCTCCGCTGCGTGAGCGCCGCAGCGACGTGCTGATGCTCGCGCGGCACTTCGTGGACAAGTACAACAAGCGCCTCAACAAGAAGATCGAAGGCATCACCGACGACGCCCTGGCGCTGCTCCAGGCGTACTCGTGGCCGGGCAACATCCGTGAGCTGGAGAACCTCATCGAGCGCGTCCTGCTGTTCGCGGACGGGCCGTTGATCACCGCCAAGGATCTGCCCGAGCCCATCCGCCAGGGAGCAGGCGTCCAGCCGAGCCACACCTCGGCGCCCTCCCTGCCCGCCATGGAAGTTCCCACGGGCGAGGTGGGCCTGAAGGACATCGTCCGGATGAAGTCCGCGGAGCTCGAGCGGGACCTCATCATCAAGAAGCTGGACGAGACGGGCGGCAACGTCACTCGCGCCGCGCGGCTGCTGCAGATCAGCCGCAAGTCCCTGCAGACGAAGATGAAGGAATTCGGCCTGCGCGACACCACGCCTGACGAGCAAGAGGACGGCCCCGAGGATTGACCCTCGGTTGGCGGAATTCCTCGTCGCGGGCGCGAGTTTCGCGCCCGCTCACTCTTTTCCGACTCATGGAGCCAGCATGCGGCCGAACCTCCCCACCCTCGGTGCACCTCCCAAGCGGAGCCCCATCGGGCCCGTGGTCGCCGTGTCACTCATCCTCGGCGGCGCGGCCGGGGGCGTGTGGTGGTGGAAGCAGCGCATGGCCACCGCCACGCAGGAGGCCGCCGTCACGCAGGCCACCGCCGACGCCGCCACGCCCGACGCGGGCGCCCTGGCCGCGGCGCCCACCGCCCCCGCCGTTCCCACCGATCCGGTGAAGGCCGCGGGCATGGAGCGCGCGTCCATGCGCATCGACGGACCGCTGGAGACGGCCTTCGTCAACTCCGCGGGCGCGGACGTGGGCCCGGCGCTGGCGCAGGTGGTGACGCGCACCTTGGTGTGGTGGGTGGCCGTCCCCAATGAAATCCTCCGCGGGGACACCCTGGACGTGCTGTTCCAGCGCCGCCCCAACGAGGAGCCGCTGGTGCACGCGGTGCGCTTCACCAGCGCGAAGCTGGGCAAGACGATGAGCGCCTACCGCTTCCAGGGCTCGGCGGAGAGCACGCCGCGCTACTACCTGTCCTCGGGCGACGAGCTGGAGCTGCGCCTGGAAAAGTCCCCCGTGGACGACTACGAGCAGGTGACGTCGCTGCTGCGCGATGGCCGCCGCCACAAGGGCGTGGACTTCCGCACCCCGGTGGGCACGCCCGTCAAGGCGCCCTTCGCGGGCGTGGTGAAGCGCAAGAACTGGAACTGGGGCGTCAACGGCAACTGCCTGGAGCTGGTGGAGACGGGCGGCAAGGGCCGCCGCGCGCTCTTCCTGCACCTGGACGAGGTGTCCAAGGAGCTCCAGCCCGGCACGCGCTTCAGCGTGGGCCAGGTCATCGCCCGGAGCGGCAACACGGGCCGCTCCTTCGCGCCCCACCTGCACTACCAGCTCATGCAGGGCGAGGAGAAGGTCCTGGACCCCTTCGACCAGCACAAGACCTACCGCCGCGCCCTGGCCGCCAACCACAAGACGGCCTTCGACGACGAGGTCCGCAGGCTGGAAGGGCTGCTCGGGACGTCCGTCGCGGGGAAGTAAAAGCAACCCGATTCTTGACACTCCTCCGACGGCGCGGCTAGCTGGAAGCCCCCCGGGCTTGCCGGAAGGCCCGGTCGTTTCGCCGTCGGAGGTCGGATGCACAGGCTTCGCGCCGTACTCGCCGCGCTGACACTAGGCGCGCCGTTCGCCGCCAGCGCGGCGGATATCACCCGGATCGCCTCGTCCTTCGAGGACGACGACCCGTTCGACCTGTTCATCGACGTCGGGTTCGAACGCACCCAGACTCGCGCGAAGATCATCCGCGAGCAGCTCGCGCCGGTGGGGAGTGAACCCGGGCGCGGTGACGCCGCGGAGCTCTGGTACAAGGGCGTGGATGCCCGCCTCAACCTGAGGATGGCCGTCGGCCTGTACCGCGACCTGGAGCTGTCCTTCACGCTCCCGCTGGTGTTCCAGCAGAACGAGCGTTGGGACTTCACCTCCCAGTCGTCGCAAGAGTCCTCCACCATCACCAACAACTGCATCAACCCGGATGGCTCCACCATCCCCGGGTGCCTCGACGACCCGCAGGCCAACGGCGTGCCCCTGTTCGGCATGCCGCAGGAGAGCTTCCGCGGCGGTCTGGGCAACCTGCACTTCGGCCTGGCCTACGCGTTCTTCAACCAGGACAAGGACGTCACCAAGCCCACGTGGATCGTCGGCATCGACTACGAGGCCCCCACGGCCAAGCAGCGCGACCCGAGCGTCGACACGACGAACTCGGACGACCGCGGCAACATCGGTGACCGCGTCCACAAGTACCAGCTCTACACGTCGTTCTCGCGGCGAATGGGCGTGGCCGAGCCGTACTTCAAGGCCAGCTACACCATCCCCGTGCGCGGCCCCGTGTTCTATTCGAACTGCGACCAGCGCAACGCGACGCCCCCCACCCTGGGCGCTCCTGACAACTGCGGCACCGGGCCGTGGGACCGCAAGGAGACGGGCATCAAGGCGCCCAAGATGGTGAGCATGCTCGCGGGCGTGGAGCTGGTGCCGTTCGACCGGCCCCAGAAGCACCAGAAGTTCACCCTGGACCTGCGCGCCATCGGCAACTACGTGGGTGCGGGCCGCTACTACAACGAGATGAGCGCGGCGCTGCGCAAGCTGCTCACCTCCGAGGAGTACTTCCAGGTGGGCGGCATGCTCGGCGCCACCGCGAGCGCGTCGGACACCTTCAAGATCCGCGCGTCCGGCACGTTCCTCTACAACACCGACCACACGCTGACGAACGAGGAGCTGGGCAAGGACCTGGACGGCGACGGGCAGATCGACGCGAGCATCGGCTCGCGCGAGCTCAACCCCACGTTCGACTGGCGCTATGACCTGGTGTCGCGCCGCTTCCGCGCCATCGGCAGCACGACGTTCCGCTTCGACCTGAGCGCGTCCTTCAACTTCTAGGCGCCAGGGCAGTCCCCGGGAGACGCGGGCCTCGAGCACGCGCCTCCCGGTTCTGGAGTACCTACTTCTTCAGCGACAACCCGAGTCGGTACACGTCCTGTCCCGACCACCCCGCCCGGCGCGCCAGCTCCGTGCTCAAGGGCTTGAGCTTCTCGCCTCGCGCGAGCCCGTCCTCGAGCCCCCGGCGCAGCTCCTCCTCGGACCAGCGCCGCTCCCCGGTGCGGCCCTCCACCAACACCACCACCTCGCCCCGGGCCTCCTCCGTCGCGTAGCGCGCCGAGAGCTCCGACAGCGGCGCGCGGACGAACTCCTCGTGCAGCTTCGTCAGCTCGCGCGCCACGCACGCCCGACGGTCGCCCCACGCCTCCTGGAGGTCCTGGAGCGTCTCGCCCAGGCGACGGGGGGACTCGTAGAGCACCAGCGTGGCGGACAGCGAGGCCACCTCCTCCAGCATGGCCCGCCGCTCCGGCCCCTTGCGCGGAAGGAAGCCCAGGAAGTGGAAGCGGCCCGTGGGCAGCCCCGAGGCGCTCAGCGCCGCCACGAGCGCCGTGGCACCTGGCACGGGAACCACCGTCAACCCCCGCTCCAGCGCCTCCGCCACCAGCCGCTCACCCGGGTCGCTGATGGCGGGACTGCCCGCGTCCGTGATGAGCGCGCAGTCCTCGCCCTCCACGAGCCGGTCCAGGATGCGCCCGGCGCGCTGCCCCTCCGCGAACGCGGGCAGGCTCACCAGGTCCTTCCCGCCGATGCCGAAGTGGTCGAGCAGCACGCGCGAGTGCCGCGTGTCCTCGCAAGCGATGAAGCGCACCGCGCGGAGCGTCTCCAGCGCGCGTGTCGTGATGTCACCCAGGTTCCCGATGGGCGTGGCCACCAGGTACAGCGTTCCAGCCATGCCTTCCCTCACATGCCCGCATCGAAGGCGCCGGGAATGTGCTCCACGGTGGCCCGCTCGCCGCGCCCGACGACGGCTATCACATCGAAGCGCATCATCCGCCCCTGGAGCTCATGCGCGAAGAGATAGTGCAGCGCGGCCTTCACCACCCGACGCTGCTTCGCGAACGACACGGTGTGCGCCGGGTCTCCCCACACGGCCGAGGAGCGCATCCGCACCTCCACGAAGCACAGCAGCTCCTCGCGCTCGGCCACCACGTCCAGCTCGCCGTAACGACAGAGCCAGTTGCGGGCTCGCACGCGCCAGCCTCGCTCCTCCAGGTACCGCACCGCCGCCGCCTCCGCCTCGTCCCCATACTCCCGCCGCACCCCACGCCCCATCCCGCCCCCACTCCCCCGCCCTCCCCCATGGAGGGCACCCGCTACCTCGGACTACACGTTAACCGTGCCGTCCGACATCTGGGCGAAGCCGGGGTGTGGTGTGACGTGGACCACCTGCGTGAGCGTGCCCAGGTGCTTGAGCATGCGGGCGATGAGCGGCAGCTTCACCTCGTCCATGCCCGAGAAGACATCCTCCAGGATGAAGGGCCGCTTCACTCGCGCGCTCCCCTTCTCCACCACCGTCATCCGCAGCGCCAGGTAGTAGAGGTCCAGGTCCTTCGGCGGCAGCTCGCCCACCGGCACGCGGCGCCCCGAGGTGAGCGCGAAGGCCCGCCCCTCCTTGTCCCACTCGACGCCCTGGTAGCGGCGGTCCGTGAGCGCGGTGAGGTACTGCACGCAGCGCTCCTTGAGCATCCCCTGCACGCTCACCACGTCCGTGGTGAAGATGTCCGCCGCCTGGGACAGCACGGCCGGAGACGGGTCCTCGAGCGGCTCCACCGGCGCGGGCGAGCCATCCGCGGTCGTCACCGGCGCGGGCGGGGCCTTGGCCAGGGTGATGGACTCCTTCACGCGCCCCAGCTCACGCTCCACCTCGCGCATGTCGCGCACGTAGGAGCCCTTGCGCGTCAGCTCCGCGTTGAGCGCGTCCATCTGCTCCTTGAGCGTCTGGCGCTGGGTGGACGCGGCCACGAACTCCGGGTCGGCCTCCACGCCCGCGAGCTGATCCTTCAGCTCCACCACCCGCGCGGCCAGCAGCTCCTTGCGCTCGAGCGCCGCGGGAATCTCGTCCAGGCTCTCCACGCCGAGCGCCTTCTGCGCCATGCGCACCGGCGCGGCCTCGGCCTCGAACTCCTCGTGGATCTTCTTCTCGCGCGCGTCGAAGCGCCCCTCCTTGCTGCCCTTGCGCGAGGCGCGCTGGAGCTCGTCCACGTAGCGCAACGCCACGAAGGCGGCGAAGCCGAAGGCCGGGATGTCCAGGAGCGCCAGGTAGCGGAACGCGCGGTGCACACCGAGCCCCAGGCCCAAGGACAGCCCGAGGAACAGCACGCCCACCGCGATGCCCACCCAGAACATGCGGTCCTGCGTCAGCGGCTCCACCGCGTCCGGCACGTCCGCCGCGTCCGCGTCACGGTCCGCGCCCAGCCGATTCAGGGCCTCGTCTCGCCGGGACATCGCCTTGGGGAAGCGCTGCACGCGGTTGAGGATGTCCTGGGGCAGCCCGAGCGTCTGGGGCGTCGGAGCGGCCCGCCACGCGTTCTCCGCCTCGTGGATGGCCACCTTGAGGCCCTCGGTGCCCTTGAGCCGCTGGTCCGCGTCGAAGATCTGCGACGACAGCCCATCCACCTTGAACTGGAGCTGATCCACCTCGCGCGCGGAGACGAGCTCCGCCTCGAGCGCGCGCACCTTCGCCTCCGCCGCCGGGATGTCCTCCGCGGCGGCCACCGAGGACGCGTTCGCCAGCGAGGGGAACTTGCCGGAGGTCTTCGGATCCACCGCCTTCGCCGCGGCCTTGCGCGGGCGCCGCGACGGCATATGCCCCGGCTGCAGGCAGTAGAGCTGCTCGAAGCTCGTGCGCGGCGGCAAGCCCACCTGCCCCCGCAGGAACTGGTTCATCTCCGAGGCGTCCGACGACACCAGCTCCGGCTGCTGCGTCGTCTTGTTCATCCGGTGCAGCGTCCCGGATCCACCCAGCTCGCGCAGCACGCGGTACGTGGCGCCATCGACGCCCACGAAGGTCAGCGCGGCCTTGCCGGACTTCGCGCCCGGCGCGATGAAGGAGGCATCCCCGCCCCGCCCGTCGGCGTAGAGCAGCGCGAGCAGCACGCCCGCGAAGGGACTCGCCTCCGCCGAGGGCGGCTTGAGGACGAGGTACCCGGCTTTCAGCGCGAAGCGGCCCGCGGGAGTGAATCCCCGGACATTCTGGACGGCGACCTCGACGAATTGCATGGCTCGCCCATGTTAGCGCGAATGAAAAAAGGAGCGCCCGGTATCGGACGCTCCTTCTCACGATGGCCCGGAGGCCAACGAGGACTCAGGCGATCAGGCCTTGGCGGCCTTGGCAGCCTTACCCTGGGTCGCGTCCGCCTCCTCCTGCACGTCCACGCGGGCGGCCTTGCCCTTGAGGTTGCGGAGGTAGAACAGACGGCTGCGGTTCACGCGGCCGCGCGAGAGGACCTCGATCTTCTCGTAGCGGGGGCTGTGCAGCGGGAAGATGCGCTCGACGCCGACGCCGAAGGACATCTTGCGCACGGTGAACATGGCGCGGTGGCTGCCCGAGGTCTTCCGGATGACGGTGCCCTCGAACGCCTGAACGCGCTCCTTCTCGCCCTCCTTCACCTTCCAGAAGACGCGCACGGAGTCACCAGGACGGAACGAGGTGACGTCCTGGCGCAGGTACTTGGCCTCGACGTGCTGAATGGCGGCGTTACGCATTTCGGACTCCAGTGAAGCGAAAGCTGACGCGATGAGAACGCGTGAAAGAGCGGGCCGTACTAGCAGAGAGAGCGGTGTCGGACAAGCCCGCTGTGACCCGACTCCCAAAGAACCCCCAGGGTTACAGCTCTTCCTCCCGTCGGGCCAGCAGTTTCTCGTCGGCCTTGGACAGGGTGATGCGAGCGAACAGGTCCGGCCGTCGCTCGCGCGTGAGCACCAGCGACTTCCACCGGCGCCACCGGGCGATGCGAGCGTGGTCTCCGGACTGGAGGGCCGCCGGCACCTCGACGCCCTGGAACACGGGCGGACGGGTGTACTGAGGATGCTCCAGCGTCCCCTCCTCGAAGCTCTCCGACACCGAGGACGCCACGTTGCCCAGCACCCCAGGCACCAGGCGCGCCACCGCGTCCACCACCGCCATCGCGGCGATCTCCCCGCCGGTGAGCACGAAGTCCCCCAGCGACAGCTCGCCGTCCAGGTGGCTCATCACCCGCTCGTCCACGCCCTCGTAGCGGCCGCAGACCAGGATCAGCCCGGCGGTGTGCGCCACCAGCTCGCGCGCGGTGACCTGGGTGAAGGTCGTCCCGCGAGGGCTCATCAGGAGCACCTTCGCGCCGGGCAGCCGGGCCCGCGCGGCGCTGATCGCGGCGACCAGCGGCTCTGGCTTCATCACCATGCCCGCACCGCCGCCGTAGGGCGCGTCGTCGGTGACACGGTGCTTGCCCTCGGCGTACTCGCGGATGTCCGTCACGGTGGCGGACAGGAGGCCCTTCTCCTGGGCCTTGCCGAGGATGCTCGCGCCCAGGTAGCCGGACACCATCCCCGGGAACAGCGTGAGCAGCTCCACCGGATACGGCGGGCTCACGACTCGGACCCGTCCGGGGCATCCTTGTCGGCGTCGCGCCGGCCGACCTCCACGTACTCCGGAGGACGGATCACGATGCGCTGGCCCGCGATGTCCACCGTCGGGACGAACTCGTCCGCGAACGGCACCACCAGCTCCTGCCGGCCCGCGGCGCGGATCACGAGGTTGGGCACTTCACCGGTGGCCCAGATCTCCTCCACCTTGCCCAGCGGCGTCCCCGCCTCGTCCACGGCGGACAGGCCCAGCAGGTCGCCCTGGAAGAACTCGCCCTCCTCGGGCTGCTCCAGGTCCTCGCGGAACACGAACACCGTGGAGCCCACCAGCCCCTCGGCCTCCGTGCGGGACTCCACGCCCTCGAAGGCGACGATGTCCTCCTTCGGCGTGGGGCGCAGGGACTCCAACACCAGGTCCTTCTCCACGCCCGCACGGGTGCGGATGCGGACCCGGTCCACGGTGGAGAGCGTCTGCGAACCCGGATCAAACGGGCGCACCGCCAGCTCGCCCCGCAGCCCGTGCGCGCGAGAGATGAAGCCCAGCTCCAGCAGGGGCTTCTGCGTCACCGCGACGCGTCCGGTGCGGTGGCGGGCGGGGCGCCAGCGGCGTTGCGGCGGTCGTCCAGGATCTCCAGTCGGACCTTCTGGCCAGACTTCTGGGCCGCGGCGTTGAGCAGCGTCCGGAGGGCGTTCACGGTGCGCCCGTCACGGCCGATGACCTTGCCGACATCCTCGGGGGCGACCTTCAGCTCATAGAGCCGCGCGCCGTCCGCCTCGGAGATGCGCAGGCCCACCTGGTCAGGTTGATCGACCAGGGCCCGCGCCAGATACGTGAGGAGTTGCTCCACGTCCGCTCAGTAAAGCCGGTCGCGGATCAAGCCGCGGGGGTGGGCTTGACGGCCTTCGCGTTGACCTTGATGAGGTCCGCGACCGTCTCGGAGGGCGTCGCGCCCGTCTTCAGCCAGTAGTTCAGCCGCTCCTCGTTGAACTCCACCTTCGGGGGGCTCACGGTCGGGTCGTACGCGCCGACGGCCTCGATGAACTTGCCATCCCGGGGGTTGCGGGAGTCGGTGGCGACCACGTGGTAGTAGGGCTTGTGCTTGGCGCCCGCGCGGGCAAGACGGAGGACGACGGCCATGGAGTACTCCAGCGAACAGGAAACGACGATGTAAACGGGGTGGCGCTCTTAACGCCGCACCCGCGGGATTGTCAAGGAAGCTCGGGACTTTATGTCGTGCTTTCGGCCGGAGTGGCCTCACCACGATTCGCGAGCTGCCCGCAAGCCCCCGCGATGTCCCGGCCCCGATTCTTCCGGATGTAGGCGGCCACGTGGCCGTCCGACAGGATGGCCCGGAACTGCTCCGCCCGCTCTTCCGCGGTCGTCTGGAACCCCAGGCCGGGGTTCTCGTTGTAGGGAATCAGGTTGACCTTCGCCGGAATTCCCTTGAGCAGCTGGATGAGCCGGTGCGCGTCCTCATCGCTGTCGTTGAAGCCCTGGATGAGCACGTACTCGAAGGTGATGCGGCGGCCCTGGCGCAGCGGGAACTTGCGGCACGCGTCCAACAACGCGGCGATGTTCCACTTGCGGTTGACGGGCATCGTCTTGCTGCGCTGCTCATCCGTGCTGGCGTTGAGCGAAATCGCCAGCTTCACGTCCGTCTCCTTGCCGAAGCGCTCGATCATGGGAACGAGGCCGACGGTGGAGACGGTGATGTGCCGGTGGCTGAAGTTGGGCCCGTCCCCGGACTGGAGGATGGCGAGCGCCGTCTTGAGGTTCTCGAAGTTGTGCAGGGGCTCGCCCATGCCCATGAACACGAGGTTGCTCAAGGGGCGCAGCGTCTCGTGGCCCTCGTTCTTACGGACCTCGCGGTTCACCGCGTGCACCTGCGCCACGATCTCGCTGGGCGTCAGGTTGCGCTTGAGCCCCATGGTGCCCGTCATGCAGAAGCCGCAGGCCATGGCGCAGCCCACCTGGGTGGACACGCACAGCGTGCGGCGGTCCTCGGAGGGCATGTAGACGGACTCGATGTAGCGCCCGTCGCGCGTCTTCCACCGGTACTTGATGGTGCCGTCGATGCTGCGCTGCTCCAAGTCCTTCACCAGCGGGATGATCTCCGCGGCGGCCTTGAGCTTCTCGCGGAAGGCCTTGGACAGGTCCGTCATCTCGTCGAACGAGGTGGCGCCGCGCTGGTGCAGCCAGCGGTACATCTGCGGGGCACGGAACGCGCGCTCGCCCAGCTGCTCGGTGACGAAGCGGGTGAGCCCCTCCATGGACAGGCTGGCCACGTCCACGAGCTTCGCGGGAGCGGGCGCCGGCAGGGGCTCCGTGACGGGAAGAGTGGCGGTGGCGGAGGTCTCGGTCATCGTCGTCGCGCAGTGAAACGGGGGGCCCGGGGGCGTCCCTTCCCACACCTGGGGTCGAGGTGTCAAAGGAGGCACCGGCCGCCTGGTCGACCTGGGAACGCACTCCCCTCCCCCAACCCTACGCATCCCCACACCGTCCCGCCCGAAAACCAACGGCCCGGGCCAGCCCCTTTGACGGGTGCCGACACCGGGCCGCGGGTCAGGAGCCCCGAGGGGCCCTGTCGCCTACTTCTTGGCGGTGTACTCGTACGGCTGGATCTCCGTCTCCCGGAAGAAGTACGCGATCTCGTTCTTCGCGTTCTCCAGGCTGTCGGAGCCGTGGACCGTGTTCTGGTCGATGCTGGTGGCGAAGTCCTTGCGGATGGTGCCCTCGGCCGCCTGCGCCGGGTTGGTGGCGCCCATGATGTCGCGGTTGCCCAGGACGGCGTTCTCGCCCTCGAGCACCATCAGGACGACGGGGCCGGAGATCATGAACTGCACCAGGTCCTTGAAGAAGGGCCGGGCCTTGTGGACCGCGTAGAAGCCCTCGGCCTCCTTCTGGGAGAGCTGCTGGAGCCGGATGGCGACCGGCTTCAGACCCTTCTCCTCGAAGCGGCTGATGATCTTCCCGATGACGCCCTTCTGCAGACCGTCCGGCTTGATGATGGACAGCGTACGCTCGATGGCCATGTGATTGGCTCCTTTGTCCCTTGAGGGGTGTTAGCGCTTCGGGGGGCCGCGCTTGACGGCCTCCTGGAGGGTGGTGCCCAGCTCGGCGGGGCTGGCGGCCATCAGGATGCCCGCGGCCTCCATCGCCTTGATCTTCTCCGTCGCCGTGCCCTTGCCGCCGGAGATGATGGCGCCGGCGTGGCCCATGCGCTTGCCCGGAGGCGCCGACTGGCCGGCGATGAAGCCGGCGATGGGCTTGGTGAACTCGCGGGCCACGTACTCCGCGCCCGCCTCCTCGGCGCTGCCGCCGATCTCACCAATCATGATGACGGCGTCCGTGTCCGGATCCGCCTGGAACAGCTTCAGCACGTCCACGAAGTCGGTGCCGTTGACCGGGTCTCCGCCGATGCCCACGGCCGTCGACTGGCCCAGGCCCAGCTGGGTGAGCTGGTGCACGGCCTCGTACGTCAGCGTGCCCGAGCGCGACACCACGCCGATGCGGCCCGCCTTGTGGATGTGGCCCGGCATGATGCCGATCTTGCACTTGGCGCCGGGCGTGATCACGCCAGGACAGTTCGGGCCGATGAGGCGCACGCCCGGCTTGCCCTGCAGGTAGCGCTTGGCGCGCACCATGTCGAGGACGGGGATGCCCTCGGTGATCGTGATGATGAGGGACACGCCCGCGTCGGCGGCCTCCATGATGGAGTCCGCGGCGAACGGGGGCGGGACGAAGATGACGGACGTGTTCGCGCCCGTCTGCTTCACGGCGTCGGCGACCGTGTCATACACGGGAACCTTGCCCTCGAACTGGGTACCGCCCTTGCCCGGCGTCACGCCGGCCACGAGCTTCGTGCCGTACTCCAGCATCTGCTTCGAGTGGAACGAGCCCGCCGAGCCGGTGATGCCCTGGCAGAGGACCTTCGTGTTTTCGTTGACGAGGATGCTCATGGCGCTCCTTAAAGTGTGGGCAATGAAGCGCGCGGACTACTTCAGCGCGGAGACGGCCTTCTCGGCCGCCTGACGCAGGTTGTCCGCCGGGGTGATGGCGAGGCCGGAGTTGCTGAGCAGCTGCTTGCCCAGCTCCACGTTGGTGCCTTCCAGGCGCACCACGAGCGGGACCTTCAGCTGGACCTCCTTCGCCGCGGCGATGATGCCCTCGGCGATGACGTCGCACTTCATGATGCCGCCGAAGATGTTGACCAGCACCGCCTTCACCGCGGGGTCGGCCAGGATGAGCTTGAAGGCCGCCGTCACCTTCTCCTTCGTCGCGCCGCCGCCCACGTCCAGGAAGTTGGCCGGCTCACCGCCCACCAGCTTGATGGTGTCCATGGTGGCCATGGCCAGACCGGCGCCGTTCACCATGCAGCCGATGTTGCCATCGAGCGCGATGTACGCCAGGTCCCACTCCTTGGCCTGCGTCTCGCGCGCCTCTTCCTCGGCGAGGTCGCGGTACTCCAGCAGGTCCTTGTGCCGATAGAGCGCGTTCTCGTCGAAGGTCACCTTCGCGTCGAGCGCCACCACGCCGCCATCCTTCAGGATGACCAGCGGGTTGATCTCCACCAGCGACGCGTCCGTCTCCACGAACATCTTGTAGAGCGCGGAGCAGAACTGGACGAACTTCGTCACCGTCGGGCCCGTCAGGCCCAGGCCGAAGGCCATCTTGCGGCCCTGGAAGTCCAGGAAGCCCACCGCCGGGTCCACCGTCTCGCGGAGGATCTTCTCGGGGTGCTTCTCCGCCACTTCCTCGATCTCCACGCCGCCCTCGCGGGACGCCATGAAGGTGACGCGGCTGGTGGCGCGGTCGAGCGTCACGCCCAGGTACAGCTCCTGGCCGATGTCGAGACCCTGCTCGACATAGACCTTGTGGACCGTCTGGCCCTCGGGGCCGGTCTGGATGGTCTTGAGCTTCATGCCAAGCATCTGCTTGGCCAGCTCCTTCGCCTCGGCGGGGCTCTTGGCGAGCTTCACGCCGCCGCCCTTGCCACGACCACCGGCGTGGATCTGGGCCTTCACCACCACGACGGGCGTGCCGAGCGTCTTCGCCGCGGCCTCCGCGTCGTTGGGCGAGAGCGCGAGGATTCCCTTCGGCGTGGGCACGCCGTACTTCCGGAAGATTTCCTTGCCCTGGTACTCGTGGATCTTCATCGAGGCTCCATGTGGAGACGAGGGGGACGACCCCTTACAGGCGTCAAGCGCGTGGCCCTCATTGCGCAGAAACCGACGGATGGCAAGGCCGTTTGACCCGACAGGCACCGCGGTGCGGCACGGTGTGGACCGCTGATAATCAGGAATGTCCGGGCAGATGAGGCGCCCTTCAGCGCGCCTGTGTCCCAGAAACGTCAACAGCCCCGCCCGGGCTCCACGAGGGAGACCGGAGCGGGGCCGAGGAGACGGCGAGGCGCTCGCGCGCCCGTATCACCCTGGACCGCTGTGGCCCTTCTTCTCCTCCTCCTGCGAGAAGAGGTCCTTGATGACCAGCTTGGTCACCTGACGGTTCATCAGCGCGATGGAGGTGGTGAGCGGAATCTCCTTCGGGCAGACCTTCACGCAGTTCTGCGCCTTGCCGCAGTCCTGCACGCCGCCGGGGCCCATGAGCGAGCGCACGCGCTCCTCGGAGTTGAGCTTGCCCGTGGGGTTCATGTTGAACAGGCGGGCCTGGCTGATGGCCGCGGCGCCCACGAAGTCGTTGCCCATGGTCACCTGCGGGCACGCCTCCAGGCAGCTGCCGCACGTGATGCACGTGGACAGCACGTACATGGTGGACTGGTCGCCCGGCGACTGACGCGGACCGGGGCCCAGGTTGTGCGTGCCGTCCGTGGGGATCCAGCCCTTCACCTTCTTGAGGGCGTCGAACATGCGGCTGCGGTCCACGGCCAGGTCCCGGACCACGGGGAACTTGCTCATGGGCTCCAGCGTGATCGGCTGCTCCAGCTTGTCGATGAGCGCCGAGCAGGCCATGCGCACGCGGCCGTTGATGTTCATCGCGCAGCTGCCACAGACCTCCTCGAGGCACGCGGCGTCCCAGATCACCGGCGGCACCTTCTTGCCCTCCACGGTGACGGGGTTGCGCTGGATCTCCATCAGGCACGAGATGACGTTGGCGCCCTTGCGATAGGGGACCTTGAACTCCTCGTAGTGGCCCGGCTGGTTCGGATCATCCTGCCGCCAGATGCGGAAGGAGATGGTTTGGCTGCTGACGGCGCCTGCCTGTGCGGTGTCCATGTCGCTCGACCCTTCGCTTCCAAGTCAGTTACGGGGGCCCGCGCGACCTGCCACGGGCCCGCCCAGAAAGTTCCCCGGTGCCTTACGCGTACCAGCGCGGCTCGGGCTTGAGCACGGGCGTCGGCACATCCTCGTAGGAGATGTTCGGCCCCTGCTCCGCGTACTTCGCGATGGTCGTCTTCGCCCACTTGTCGTGGCGCGCCTGCCACAGCGCCATCCAGGACGGATCGTCGTTCGGGTCCTTCGTCTTCGGCTCGGGCAGCGAGAAGTCCGGCTTGTAGTGCGCGCCGCGGCTCTCGTCACGGAGCAGCGCGCTCGTGGCGATGACCTCGCCCAGCTCCAGCATGTTCCAGAGCTGGTTGACGAACGACATCGAGCGGTTGGACGAGTTGCCCGTGTCCAGCACGTTGACGTTCTTCCAGCGGCCCTTGAGCTCGCGGACCTTCTCCACCGTCTTCTTCAGGCGATCGTTGTAGCGGACGACGGTGCAGTTCTCCGTCATCACGTCGCCCAGCTCCTGCGCCAGGCCGTACGGGTTCTCCGGGCCCGACATCTTCTTGATGGTCGTGAACCGGTCCTCCCAGTAGCGCTTGGCGTCCTGGAAGAACTTCTCCGGCATCGCCGCCGCGCTCGTCGTCTGGCTCTTGGCGAAGGACGCCATGGCCGGGCCGCCGATCATCCCCGAGTAGATGCAGGAGAGCAGCGAGTTGGCGCCCAGGCGGTTGCCGCCGTGGAACGCGTAGTCCGCCTCGCCCGCGGCGTACAGGCCCGGGATGTTGGTGGACTGGTTCTTGGGGCTGCCCTCGAGCGGCGTGAGCGTCTTCGAGTCGGCCTCGAACTGCACGTACAGGCCGCCCATCGAGTAGTGCATGCCCGGGAAGATGACCATCGGCGTGACGCGCGGATCATCTCCGACGAACTTCTCGTAGATCTCCATCACGCCCTTGATCTTGGCGTCGAGCGTCTTGGCCGGGATGTGCGTGACGTCCAGGTACACGCCGTCGCGCCCGCCGATGCCCAGGCCCAGGTCGCGGCAGACCATGAAGATCTCGCGCGTGGCGACATCGCGGGGGACCAGGTTCTTGTACTTGGGATACTTCTCCTCGAGGAAGTACCAGCGCTCGCTCTCCGGGATGTCCCGGGGGCCGCGCGTGTCACCCTTCTTGCGAGGCACCCAGACGCGGCCACCCTCGCCGCGCACCGACTCGCTCATCAGGCGCAGCTTGTCCTCGCCCGGAATCGACGTCGGGTGCACCTGGATGAACTCGCCGTTGGCGTAGATGGCGCCCTCCATGTAGGCGCGACCCGCGGCGGTGCCGGTGTTGATGACGGAGTTGGTGGAGCGGCCGAAGACGATGCCCGGACCACCCGTGGCGAGGCACACGGCCTCCGCCGGGAAGGTGCGGATCTCCATGGTCCTGAGGTCCACGGCCACGCTGCCGATGCAGCGGCCGCCCTCGTCCTTCACGGTGCCGAGCCACTCCCAGTACTCGTACTTGGTGACCTTGCCCTCGGCCTCGTAGCGGCGGACCTGCTCGTCCAACGCGTAGAGCAGCTGCTGGCCCGTCGTCGCGCCGGCGAAGGCCGTGCGGTGGTGCAGCGTGCCGCCGAAGCGGCGGAAGTCCAGCAGGCCCTCCGGCGTGCGGTTGAACGTCACGCCCATGCGGTCCAGCAGGTAGATGATGCCGGGGGCCGCGTAGCACATGCCCTTCACGGAGATCTGCTCGGCCAGGAAGTCGCCGCCGCGCAGCGTGTCCTTGACGTGGATCTCCGGGTGGTCACCCTCTCCCTTGGTGTTCACCGCGCCGTTGATGCCTCCCTGCGCGCAGACCGAGTGAGAGCGCTTCACCGGGACGAGCGAGAGCACATCCACCTGGTGGCCCGCCTCCGCGAGCTTGATCGTCGTCATCAGCCCGGCGAGACCGCCGCCCACCACTGTGAACCGCGCTGCTGCTGCCATCATCGTCTCCTTGACCGCCGGATCCAGGGCGCCTGCCGTCAGCCGGCTCGCCACAACCGGCGCGCCACGCTCCGGACATCTCCGTGCGAGTTCTACAGGCTAGTTAACTTGCTGGAAGCACGCCGCAACGGCGGCGAGGAACTCGATAAGCCCGCGTCATTCGCGGCATCAGCCAAGAAGCCCGCCGGGAGGTCCCGACGGGCTTCTGAGCTGGTACGGCCTACAGCTTGACGGAGTCGACCGTCTTCTTGACCGACTGGAAGGACTTCTCCAGCTCGGCCTTCTCGGCGGCGTTCAGGTCGACGGTGATGACCTTCTCGATGCCGCCCGCGCCGATCTGCACGGGGGTCCCGAAGAAGTAGTCGCTGATGCCGTACTGGCCCTTCAGCAGCGCCGCGCCCGGCAGGATGCGCTTGCGGTCGAAGATGAAGCTCTCCGCCATGGCGATGGAGGAGGCCGCGGGCCCGAAGTAGGCGCTGCCCGTCTTGTACAGGCCGACCAGCTCCGCGCCGCCCTCGCGGGTGCGCTTGACGATGGCGTCCAGCTTGTCCTTCGCGATGAGCTCCGTGAGGGGCACGCCGCCCACGGTGCTGTGACGCACCAGGGGCACCATGTCGTCGCCGTGGCCGCCGAGCACCAGCGCCTCCACGTCACGGATGGAGCAGCCGAGCGCCTCGGCCACGAAGCACTTGAAGCGGCTGGTGTCCAGCACGCCCGCCATGCCCACGACCATGTTGTCCGGCAGGCCGGCGATCTTGTGGAGCGCGAACACCATCGCGTCCAGCGGGTTCGCCACGTTGATGACGAAGGCGCCCGGGGCGTGCTGCTTGATGTTGCCCGCCACGTCCGTCATGATCTTGAGGTTGATCTCGAGCAGATCCTCGCGGCTCATGCCCGGCTTGCGGGGCATGCCGGCCGTGATGATGATCACGTCCGAGCCAGCGACATCCTTCCAGTCCGTGGTGCCGGTGACGCGGCAGTCGTAGCCGTCCACCGCCGCCAGCTGGTTGATGTCCAGCGCCTTGCCCTTGACCAGGCCTTCGGCCGCCGGGATGTCGTACAGGAACACGTCACCGAGCGACTTCTGCACCGCCAGCAGGGCGAGGTTGCCGCCGATCTGCCCGCCACCGATGAGGCCAATCTTCTTCTTGCGATTCTGAGCCATGGCTTCGCCGTCTCCCAATTCCCCGCGAGGGGACTACATGTGCTTGATGATGGCCTGACCGAACTCGGAGCACTTCACCTCGTTCACGCCAGACTGCCCTTCCTGCTTCATCAGGCGGGCGAAGTCGTACGTCACCGTCTTGGAGGCGATGGCGCGGTCCATGCCCTGGATCATCAGGTCCGCCGCCTCGTGCCAGCCCAGGTGCCGGAACATCATCTCACCGGAGAGGATGACCGAGCCCGGGTTCACCTTGTCCAGGTCCGCGTACTTGGGCGCCGTGCCGTGCGTGGCCTCGAACACCGCGTGGCCCGTGACGTAGTTGATGTTGCCGCCCGGCGCGATGCCGATGCCGCCCACCTGCGCCGCCAGCGCGTCCGACAGGTAGTCGCCGTTGAGGTTCAGCGTGGCGATGACGTCGAACTCGTCCGGACGCGTGAGCACCTGCTGCAGCGTGATGTCCGCGATGGAGTCCTTGATGATGATTTTCCCGGCGGCGACCGCGGCCTTCTGCTCCGCGTTGGCGGCGTCCTCGCCCTTGGCGGCCTTGGTCACCTCCCACTGATCCCAGGTGTAGACCTTGTCACCGAACTCCCGCGCGGCCAGCTCGTAGCCCCACTTGCGGAAGGCGCCCTCGGTGAACTTCATGATGTTGCCCTTGTGGACCAGCGTCACGCTCTTGCGCTTGTGGTCCACCGCGTACTGGATGGCCGCGCGGATGAGGCGATCACTGCCCTCCTGCGACACAGGCTTCAGGCCGACGCCGACGTTGGAGGGGAAGCGGATCTTCCCGAACTCCTTCGGGAACTCCTGCTTCAGCAGCGCCAGGAACTTGTCCGCCGCCGGCGTGCCGGCCTCGAACTCGATGCCCGTGTAGATGTCCTCCGTGTTCTCACGGAAGATGGTCATGTCGACCTTGTCCGGCGTCTTCACGGGGCTGGGCACGCCCTTGAAGTAGCGCACCGGCCGCAGGCAGACGTACAGGTCCAGCATCTGGCGAAGCGCCACGTTCAGCGAGCGGATGCCGCCGCCCACCGGCGTCGTCAGCGGGCCCTTGATGCCGACCAGGTACGTGCGGAAGGCCTCGACCGTCTCGTCGGGAAGCCAGTTGTTGACCGCCTTGAAGGACTTCTCGCCGGCGAGGACCTCGTACCAGGCGATCTTCTTCTTGCCCTTGTAGGCCTTCTCCACCGCGGCGTCGAACACGGCCTGGGACGCGCGCCAGATGTCGCGGCCCGTGCCGTCGCCCTCGATGTAGGGGATGATCGGGTGGTCCGGCACGGACAGCTTGCCGTTCTGGAGGGTGATCTTCTCGCCGGAAGTCGGGGGAGCCATGGACGTACTCCTGGAAGGTGTGGCCGTGTAAGAATTGGCGCGGGATAGTCGAGAACCCGCCCCCCTCCCGTCAAGGAGTTTGGCCGCCCCTCCAGGTTGCAGGACTTATCGGACCCAGCGGCGCCGCATGCGCTCGGGCACGCGCGCGCGACGGGCCCTACCAGCAGGCGAGACCCGGCGCGGGCAGCTCCACCGTCACCGTGAGCCCCTCGCGCTCGCCGCGCTCCACGCCCAGCGTCCCGCCCACCGACTCCACCAACTCCCGGGCCCGCGCGAGCCGACGGTGCGCGGGGCCCACCAACATGGGCGACAGGAACACCGCCTGGAGCTCCCGCGCGGACAGCCGCGCCCCGGACGTCACCACCTGGAAGCGCGGCGGCTCATCACCGAAGTCATCCGGCGCGTCCAGCACCACGCGCACACTTCCCTCCCCCGCGTGGTCCGCCGCATACGACAACAACAGCAGCAACACCTGCCGTGTACGTCGCGCGCCTGTCCGCGCCAGAACGGTTTCCCCGGGAAGTTCCATCTTCACTTCGATGCCGTGGATTCTCCTCGCGGCTTCCAGCAATTCCAGGGCTTCATTCATGAGCGCCGCGACGTCCACTTGCTGGGAATCCGGGCCCTCCACCGACGCCAGAGAGGCCTTTGGGGAAGCGACCTGGGGCGCCGCCCCGGCTTCACCCGTCGTCCTGTCCACCCAGTCCCACGCCGCGCTCATGCCGCACCTCGTCCCGTTGGCCTTACAGAGGGACTTTACTGGCGGAATCCGACGCGCTCCATTTCACTACGAGAAAGTACGCAGGGCGTGGTTGACTGGCGACATTACAGCTTCGCGACATCTTGGCCGTGCGGTTGTCGGGTGTTGGGCATGCAGTTCGTTAAACTCGAAGAAATGACCTGTCACGGTTGACCCAGTGCCCTAGATTCCGGCCTTGACGAAAACAGCAAGGCTGCACAAATTCGATTTGACTGTTCCTCTCGACTCCGTATGATACGGACCCATAGCGAAATGCCGCCCACCGCAGCACCGCTGGAGCAGGGAGGAACTGTTGTGCTTGCAACTTCGCCATCCGCATCAGGCGTTCCTCACTACCGGAGAAGGGGGCTCCTGGACATGGAAGGGGGAAACCCGCTCTCCGACCGGCGGACGGTCGAGTTCGATAGCCGCGACGCTTTCATCAATGTGATTCCGCTGCCGCCAGCGGAAGCCGCGCTGGACGACTCGGGCTATTCGCTGCACGGCCGGGGCGCCAACGCGATTACGTGCTCGCTGGGCACGCTGGACGCGACGCTGGGTGAAGTGACGCGCCTGAGCCCCACCGTCGTCTGGGTGATGCCGCGCGGTCCCGTGACGCACGCCGAGGGCCCCACCCTGCCCGTCTTCCTCAAGGGCCGAGGGCTCACCATCGGTCCGCTCGTCGGCGCGTTCATCCGCGCGGACGCGGAGACGGCGAGCGCGCCCGTCGGCCTGCAGCTGGTGGGCGTGACGGTGGAGCAGGGCCGGCAGATCCTCTCCTTGCTGGCGGACGCGCTGAAGAACGGCGTGGCGGAGCCGGCGGCGTCGGTGCTGCCGGTGCAGGACACCATCGAGCAGCCCGAGCGCATCCGCTCCATCCTCGTGGCCATCTGCGCGTCCGGGAACAACGGCGTGCTGCGCCGCAAGGGCCGCTCGGTGCGCATGGTGCTCGAGCGCTTCAACACGGCGACGTCGCAGCTGGAGTGGCGCTCCGAGGAGTCCGTCACCGAGTGGGGCGAGGCCCCCTTCGACGTGGACGTCATCGGCTACAACAGCGCGTACCGCATGCGCCTGGACGGCGGCAGCGGCGACGGCGAGCGGCTCTACACGCAGCTGCCCACGCGCATCTCCCGCATCCGTCACCGGTGGCACCGCCGCGTCCCCGCGCCCGCTGGCGCGAACGTGCGCTTCCACCACCCGCTGTGGCGGGAGCTGGGCGAGCTGCAGCGCGACGTGGTGGACCTGTCGTTCTCCGGCCTGTGTCTGCGCTGCAAGCCCGAGGACCTGATGTTCCCCGGCCTGTTGCCGCCGCACATCGAGCTGCAGACGGGCGAGGGCCAGACGCTGACGCTGCGCGGGGAGATCCGCTACGTCACCAGCCCCCGCGCGGATGGCTACATGCTGTGCGGCCTGAGCGTGCAGCCCTACTCCGTGGACGAGGCGCGCTGGGTGCGCTTCGTGTCGCAGACGACGTCCCCCGCCACTCGCACCAGCGAGAACATGGAGGACGGGCTCTGGGACCTGTTCACCCGCTCGGGCTTCTTCAGCCTCGCGGGCAAGACGTCCGAGGAGTTCGAGGAGCAGCGGCTGGCCTTCCGCAGCATGGCCAAGCGCGGCGCGGAGATTCCGCAGCTGTTCTGCCAGGCGGTGTGGCCGTCCGAGCGCGGCCCCGAGGCGACGCTGTCCTTCATGAAGCCCTACCGCCACGCGTGGATGGGGCATCAGGTCGCCAAGCGTCCCGGCAAGCCGCCCGCGAGCGTGCAGGAGCCGGGGCAGATCATGCGCGACCTGTACGTGCGCACCTTCGAGCATCCGCAGAGCGACCCGGACTTCCGCTGGGTGGTCGCGTACGTGGAGGCGCTCAACCCGTGGATCGCGAAGGCGCACGTGCGCTACGCCGAGCGGCAGATGGAGACGGGCCAGGGCCTGGCCTTCACGCGCAAGGTGCACATGCTGGACGTGTACACGCACGAGCAGACGGGCCGCGCGCACGAGGGCATCCAGATTGGCCTCGCGACGGCGCAGGAGCTGACGCTGCTGGCGGACACCATCGCGCGCACCCGCCCCGCATGCTACGTGGACGCGCTGGACTTCACGCGCGAGCGCATCGACATGCGTCCGGTGCAGGCGCGCTGGAAGCAGTTCAATCTCGAGCGTGAGCGGGAAGTCCTGGTCGCGCGGCGCAACGGCGTCCCCGTGGCCGCGACGGTGCTGGAGCTGGGGCAGCGGGGTACGAATCTGTACTGCCTGCTGGACATGGCCCGCCTGTTCCCGCTGACCGAAGAAGGACCGTCCACCTATGTCGCCTTGGTGGACGCCGCGCGCCGGTGGTACGCGGCGCGCCGCCGCACCTCGTTCCACTTCTTGTGTGAGGACGAGGGGGGGGATTACGTGCAGGAGGCCGGCATCCACGGAGGGCCCGATCCCTACATGTGGATCATCTCCTCCAAGCTGATTCCGGACTTCCTCGAGCACATCAGTGAGCTGACCATCGGGCGCCGCGGCGCCCACAACCCTCGCTAAACGCCCCAGAGGTTAGACACATGAGCAAGCAATTCGTGGAGCAGAACTATGTTCCGCACGTGGCCCCCGTGCGCGAGCGCCTGAAGACGTCCCCCGCGCTGAAGACGCTGCTGGATCCCAACGTGGACCCGGCGCTCGTGGAGGGCTTCCTCATCCAGCTCAACTCGCTGGGTGTCTACATGACGGAGCCGGTGGACAAGTGGATCCGCCGCGCGGGCGAGGCCACCGTGAAGATGGGCCTCAAGGACGTGGGCGAGAAGCTCATCACCCACGCGAAGCACGAGGAGGGCCACCACCTGATGATGATCGAGGACACCAAGAACCTGGTGGCCCGGTGGAACTCGCGCCGCTCTCCCCAACTGGATGTGGACGCGCTGCTGAGCCAGACGCCCACCCAGGCGATGGTCGAGTACCGGAAGATCCACGAGGACACCATCGTCGGCGAGATGCCGGCGGCGCAGGTGGCCATCGAATATGAGATCGAGAACCTGTCCGTCGTGTTCGCGCCCGGGCTGATGGAGCAGGCCAAGCGCGTCTGTGGCGAGGACATCATGGAGGCGATGTCCTTCGTGAAGGAGCACGCGGAGCTCGACGTGGGCCACACCGCGCTCAACGAGGTCATGCTCGGCAAGCTGCTGGACCAGGTCCCCGAGAAGACCGCGGTCATCGGCAAGACGGGCGCGCAGGCGCTGGACATCTACCTGCGCTTCATGGGCGACTGTGTCGAGCGCGCCCAGCAGATGATCAAGCCCGCCGCGGCTTGAGGTCGCACCGGGGCCCGCCCGAAGGCGAGCCCTCCTGTCACACCCCGGGGCGTCACGGGCCGAGGAATCGGCCTGGGCGCCCCGTCGTCTTCGTGCCGCCCTACCCCGCGCGACGCACCACCGCGGCCGCCGTGTGCGCGCGCGGACGGATGCGTCCGCGCAGCGAGCGGCGAAGCCCCTCCAGCTCCGGCCCCGTCGCGGTGCCGTACACGTAGCGGTCCGGGCGCAGCACCACCACGTCCTTGCCGTGGCGGGCGAACCACGCGCCCAACCGGCCCTCCGTGTCCACGAGCGCTTCCGCCGGAGGCTCGCCGATGCGATCACCGGAGAGCACGGTCCACGCGCGCGCGCCCATTTCCGCGGCCAGCGCGCGGGCCTCGCGCTGCAGGTCCTGCGAGGCGCCCGGCCGCGTGAGCACCACAAAGCCGTCACCCAGCACGTGGTCCAAGAGCGCCCGCTGGCCCTCGAGCACCTCCACGCGCGGCTGCGGGAAGTAGGTGCCCTCCGGCGCGGCCTTCCCGCGGCGTGCGCCGAGCAGGAAGCCCTGCTCCAGCGCGAAGACGGGCTTCACCTTGAACTGGCGGATGAACTCCCCGGTGACGGGCAGGCGGTAGAGAATCTGGATGAGCGCGTTGCGCACGCGCGAGAGCACCTGGCCGCCGGACATCATCACCCGGCCCATGGCGTCCGAGCTCTTGATGACCTCCGCCACGTGGCCGCGCCGCTCCTGCTCGTACGTGTCCAAGAGCGAGTCGTCCGCCGAGCCGTCCAGCACCCGCGCCAGCTTCCAGGACAGGTTCGCCGCGTCGCGGAAGCCCGCGCACAGGCCCTGGCCCAGGAAGGGCGGCATCAGGTGCGCGGCGTCCCCGAGCAGGAAGGCGCGCCCCACCCGCCAGCGGTCCACCAGGCGCGAGTGGTACGAGTGCACGTTGATGGAGCGGATCTTCACCGTCGACGGGTCGATGTAGGGCGCGATGAGCGAGCGCACGTGGTCCGGCTGCCGCACCGCCTCCAGGTCCGCGTCCGGGTCGACGATGATGTCGAAGCGCATCTCGTCCCGCGCGGTGCGCGCGATGAAGCCCCGGCGCTTCGGTCCACACAGGTAGCTGGTGTAGTCGGGCTCCGGCGATGACGTGCTCACGGTGATGGCGAGCGCGTGCTCCAGGCCCGTGGTGCCCTCGAGCTTCAGGCCCAGCTTGCGGCGGATGGGGCTGTGCGCGCCGTCGCACGCGAGCAGGTAGCGGGCGCGGACGGTGAGCACCTTCTCGGTGGCGACCTCGCGCACGCGCACCGTGAGGCCCTCGCCGTCCTGAACGAAGGATTCGACCTCGTGGCCCTGCCGCAGCTCCACGTGCTCGAAGCGGGCCATGCCCTTGCGCAGCATCGCCTCCATCCGCGGCTGCTGGAAGAAGGTGGCCACGTCGTGCCCATAGGGGCGGTCCAGCTTCGTGAAGTCCACCTCCGCGAGCACGCGCAGGCGGTCATCCAGGTAGTGCAGCGTCTTGCAGGGATGGAAGCCCGGCCCCAGCTCTCCCTCCAGGCCCGCGGACTGGAAGATGCGCTGCGCCTCGTCATCCAGGCTGATGGCGCGGGACTGGCTGTGCGCGGACAGCTCCTTCTCCACGATGAGCGTCCTGACGCCCTGCAGTCCGAGCAGGTTGGCCGCCATCGCTCCGACCGGCCCACATCCCACGATGATGACATCAACAGTTTCTGGAGCCACGTCCGCCCTCCGGGTCGTCTCGTTGTTGAGCTGCCTTTGATGATTCATCCCCCAGGCCATGGCTGGAATTATCAGCAGGCCATTCGCCCTCGCTCTCGCGCGGTCCCCTGACGCGAGTGGACTCCAGAAAGGCGCCGCCGTCGCGTTTTCCCTCGGTTCACGCAAACAATGCGGCCCCGAGTCCTCGCCCACTCCACCGGCGAGCGTGCGACCCATCCCGTCACCCCGTCCCAGGCCTCTCGATTCAAAGAACGCCGCGGGGAAAATTCCTTGCATGTTTGAGTTTCACCCCTCGACGAGAATCTGGAATCAGACCCTGGGTGTTCTCGGTTGCAGGCGGGGGTGCACTCCCCACCCAGTGGGTTTCCGTGAGGCGCCGAGGTGGGCAGACATTCCTCGCGGACTTCAACATTGCACTAACACCGAATCGCAGTGTCGAACGAGTGAAGGTCTCGCTGTCGGAAACGCCGCACTGACGTCATGGGCAACGCGCGGCGTCGTGCATTCGGAGATCGCCAGTGGTTAGGTGGCGATTCCCCCTCACGCGTGGTTCGCGAAGGAGCAGTTCCATGGAATGGCTCGAATTCTCCCGCTGGTCTCCCGAAGTGGAGCGTCAGCTCGCGCAGCAGGCAGCGCGGCTCGGCGCCACGGCGGCCCGCGGAACCGCCCTGACCCGGCGGGTCCGGATGAGCGCCACGGTGGCGGCGGCGTACCGCTTGAGCGCGATGCTCCGCGAGTTCCCGCGCACCAACCCCTGGGGCCACCCCGTCTCGGAGTCCTGAGCCCCAGGTGAGGTCACCGTGAGCCCCGGGGCTCCGGCACCTCGTCACGCTCGGGACACACACCCTGCCCCACCGTCGATGGTGAGCGCATGAAGGGCCCTCGAGGGCTCCATGCCTGCCCCCCTCCGGTGGAAACGACAGGGACCTCGCGGTTCGCCGCGCTCTTGATTGACCTGTCAATCCACGGTGGAGTCCCCCACTCGCGCATCGGCGTGCTGGTTCCAGTCCCGCGCCCAGGATATGGGTCCGCCCCGCTCCGAGTCCCGCGCGTCGTCGCGGCTCCGGTGTGCGGAAGAGGACGTCGGTGGGTACCAACACACGCAGCCCTGGCATCGCAGCGAGCCCCGAGCGGGCGCTGACGCGACTTCTCCCCTGGGCCGGGGCGCTTCTGGGGGTGCTCTGGTTCATCGCGCTGGGCGGCGCGCGGGCGCTGGACCCCACGTACCTGGAGTGGTTGGGGTGGGGAGACTGGGCGCAGCACGTGCTCGGCTGGTGGTTCTTCCGCGAGGCCCCCTGGGGGTTCCCCCTTGGCCGGACGCCCGGCTACATGGCGCCGCTCACGACGACGGTGGGGTTCACGGATTCGAACCCGTGGATCTCCCTGGTGCTCAAGCCCTTCGCGGGCGGGCTGCCCCAGGACTTCCAGTTCATCGGCCTGTGGTTGGCGTCGTGCCTCGCGCTCCAGGGCTTCATGGGCGTGAAGCTCATGGCGCTGTTCACGCCTCGAGCCTTGCATCAGCTGCTGGGGGCCGCGCTGTTCGTGCTCGCGCCCGTGCTCGTGTTCCGCTTCGAGCACGACACGCTCTGCGCGCACTGGATGCTCACGGCCTTGCTGTGGCTGCACCTGCGTCCGCGTCCGGACTCGCGAAGCGCGTGGCGGACGTTGCGCGGCGCCCTGCTCATCAACGTGCTCGCGGCCGGCGTCCATCCGTACTTGATGGTCATGGTCTTCGCGCTCTCGACGGCCCTGCTCGTCAACGTGACGTGGCGGGAGCGGTTGCTCACGCGGCGACAGGCGGGGCTCGCGTTCCTGGGTGGCACGGTCATGCTCGCGGGGCTCTTCTTCGCGTTCGGGTACGTGGGCCAGGGCGTGCGAGGCGCGGCGCATGGCTTCGGTGCCTACAGCGCGGACATGCTCTCGCTGATCAACCCCATGGCGTGGTCACGGGTGTTGCCGGCGCTTCCGACGCGGAAGGACCAGTACGAAGGCTTCGGCTATCTCGGCACCGGCGTGCTCGTGCTCATCGCGTTCCTGGGGAGCCCCGCGGTCTGGTGGCCCGAGGTTCGAGCGTGGGCCCGGGCCCATGCGCCGCTCCTGGTCGCGGTGGGCCTGCTCACGCTGCTCGCGTTCTCGACGACGCTGACCTTCGGTGGCGTCATCCTGCTGTCGGTGCGCAAGCTGACCGACGTGTTCATGCCCGTGCTGGGGATGTTCCGCTCCTCGGGGCGGTTCATCTGGCCGCTCCATTACCTGGTGCTCACCGGCATCCTGGCGCTCGTCGTCTGGCGCTGGCGTGAGCGTCCCGCGGTTCTCACGGGCATCCTGCTGGGCGCGGTGGCCATCCAGGTGGTCGACACCGAGGAACTCTGGACCCAGCGACGGTTTCGTCCGGCGCCGTGGCTCCGGCTCGGTGCGCCGGAGTGGGCCCAGTTGGATTCGTTCTACCGGCACGTGGTGCTGTATCCGCCGTACATCCATGACTCGAAGCTACCGTGCACCGAGAACACGTTCGCCCGTGATGACTATGTGCGCTGGGGGGACCTCGCGTATCGCAAGGGCCTGTCGACGAACAGTGGCTATGTGGCTCGCATCAACGAGCGACATGTCGAGCAGAGCTGCGAGGCGCTCGTGGCCGATGTCGCGCAGGGCCGGCTCTCCGTGGACACGCTCTATGTCGTCGATACTCCGAAGCTGGCTTTGTTCCAGGGCTTGGGCGAACAGGTCACCTGCGGCACGGTGGATGGATTCAATGTCTGCGTCGCCGCACGTGACGGTCGGTTCCGGGAGGAGCTCTTGAAGACCGCAACCCGCACTCCCATGCCCTCCACGATGGACCTTCGCCCCTGAGCCCGAGGAACACGTGCCCAGAGAGACAACCGTGGGGAACTCGACGCGTGTGAACCCCGAGCCTGGAGGGTCCAGGGTCCTCCCGTGGCTCGGCGCGCTCCTGGGCGTGCTCTGGTTCGTCGCGCTGGGCGGTGGGCGCGCGCTGGACCCCACGTATCTGGACTGGTTGGGCTGGGGGGACTGGACGAAGAGCATCCTCGGCTGGTGGTTCGTCCGCGACGCCCCGTGGAGTTTTCCGCTCGGCCGGACGCCGGACCTCATGACACCGCTGACGACGACGGTGGGCTTCACCGACTCGACGCCCTGGGTCTCCCTCGCGCTCAAGCCCTTCGCGCGGTGGCTGCCCCAGGACTTCCAGTTCATCGGGCTGTGGCTGGTGTCGTGTCTCGCGCTCCAGGGCTTCATGGGCGTCAAGCTCATGGCCCTGCTCACGCCCCGGGCCGCTCATCAGCTCCTGGGGGCCGCGCTGTTCGTGCTCGCGCCGGTGCTCGTCTTCCGTTTCGGGCACGACGCGCTCTGCGCGCACTGGATGCTCACCGCGCTGCTGTGGATGCACCTGACGCCCCGCCCGGATACGGGGAGCGCGTGGCGCACGCTGCGAGGCGCGTTGCTCCTCAACGTCTTCGCGGCCGGCATCCACCCGTACTTGACGGTCATGGTCTTCGCGCTCTCGACGGCCCTGGTCGTCAACATGGCGTGGAGGGAGAAGCTCCTCACCTGGCGACAGGCGGGGCTCGCGCTCCTCGGTGGCGGGCTTGCGGTGAGCGGGGTGTTCATCGCGCTCGGGTATGTGGGGCAGGACGTCCGCGGAACGACCCAGGGCTTCGGTGTCTACAGCGCGGACATGCTCGCGCTCTTCAATCCCATGGGGTGGTCCCGGGCCTTGCCCTGGCTGCCTTCGCGAATGGAGCAATACGAGGGCTTCGGCTATCTGGGCACGGGCGTGCTCGGGCTCGCGCTCGTCGCGCTGCTGGCGGGCAGCCCCTCTGTCTGGTGGTCCCAGGCTCGCGCCCAGGCGAGGGCCCATGCCCCGCTCCTCATCGTCGTGGGACTGCTGGCGTTGCTCGCGTTCTCGACGACCATGACCTTCGGTGGCGTCACCGTTCTCTCGATGCGCAAGCTGGCCGGGCCGCTCATGCCCCTCCTGGGGATGTTCCGCGCGTCCGGGCGCTTCATCTGGCCCCTGCACTACGTCGTGCTCACGGGCATCCTGGCCCTCGTCGTCTGGCGCTGGCGGAGACACCCCGCCATCGTCACGTTCGTGCTGTCGGGCGCGCTGCTCATCCAGATCGCCGACACCGAGGAACTCTGGGCGCAGAAGCGGTTTCGTCCAGCGCCCTGGCCCCGGCTCCGTGCGGCGGAGTGGGAACATCTGGACCCATCCTATCGCCACGTGAAGCTGTTCCCGCCGTCCATCCATGGCTCGGAGATGCCGTGCGTGCAGAGCACCTTCGCCCCCGACGATTACGTGCGATGGGGCGACCTCGCCTACCGCAAGGGGATGTCGACGAACAGCGGCTATGCCGCGCGCTTCAACGAGCAGCATGTCCAGGAGTCCTGCGCCGCGCTCGAGGCCGAGGTCGCCCAGGGGCGGCTCGCGGACGACACACTCTACGTCGTCGACCCGCCGAAGCTCGCGCTCTTCGAGCGGCTGGGCGAGCGCGTCACCTGCGGCACCGTGGAGGGGTTCAAGGTCTGTGTGGCGACACGGGAGGGTCGTTTCAGGGATGCACTGCTGACGACCGCCTCTCGCCAGCCCATGACGAACAATCCCCGCTGAGCCCAAGGCCGAGGGGGGTTGGTTCGCGGTCGGTGAACATGGCTCCGCTTCAAGCGCGGGTCACCAAGCATCACCTGGAGAAGTACGCCGGGTCCATTCGCGAGAGGTGGACCGCCTGTTGAGGACAAGGCATCGGGAGACACCTTCAGCGTGTCACCGAGATCCTTGGCGAAAGAGTACACATGAAGGGCGTCGAAGTGTCTGGGGCCACGGCGACAGTGGAACGAGCAAGGGAAGCTCATCGGACAGGTCACCCACTGAGCCCCCGGCGGATGCGGCACCTGGGTCACCGCGATTCGTGGCTCATCCGCCGTCAGGGACGCGCTTGCGCAAAGCCGTCCGCTCGAGCTTGCCCATCGCGTTGCGAGGCAGCGCATCCAACCAGACGAAGCGCGTGGGGAGCTTGAAGCCCGCGAGCGATTCACGGCACCACGTCTGCAGAACGTGTTCATCCGGACGTGGCTGACCGGCACGCGGCGCGAGGAACGCCACGGGGACCTCGCCCCATTTCGCGTCGGGGACGCCGATCACCGCGGCCTCCTGCACCGAGGGGTGATTGGCGAGCACCGCCTCCACTTCCGCCGGGTAGATGTTCTCCCCTCCCCTGACGATGAGGTCCGTGCGGCGTGAGAGGACCGTGAGGCGCCCTCGCGCGTCCAGCACTCCGAGGTCCCTCGTGTGGAGCCATCCGTCACGGAACGCCTCACGCGTCGCATCGGGACGATTCCAGTAGCCCGCCATCACCGTGGGACCTCGGACCTCGATGTTCCCTTCCTCGCCTGGGCCCCGTGCCTCGCCGTCATCGCCGACGATGCGCACCTGTGTCCCTGGAAGGGGGCGTCCCGCGGTCTTTCCATCCGCCTCGGCGGGAGACTCCGTCGTCACCTGCGAGCAGGCCTCCGTGAGCCCATAGGTCTGGAGCGCCTGGAGCCCGACGGCTCGTGCTCGTTCCAACAGGAACACCGGCACGGGCCCGCCGCCAATCAGCGCGAGCTCGAAGGTCTCCGGGACTCGACGACCGGCTCGGATGTCGAGCACCCGCTCCAGCGTCGTGGCGACGAGGCTCACGTGCGTCACGCCTTCGTCGATGGCTCGACTGGTCGCGTCCGCGTCGAAGCGCTCGTGCAGCACGAGACAGCCGCCCTCGTACGCGGTGCGCGTCAGCATCGCGACACCACCGACGTGAAACAGCGGCAACGTCCCGAGCCAACGCGGCGCGGAATGCGCTCCGAGGTTCTCCGCCGAGGCTCGGCAAGACGCACGGAAGTTGCCTTCCGTCAGCACCGCGCCCTTCGGTCTGCCCGTCGTCCCGCTGGTGAAGAGCACGACGCGCGGCGAGGCATCGGTCAACGACACACAGGTCGTGGACGTCGTCGACGCCACGAAGGTCTCCAGCGGCTCCGCGTCAGGCAGACGCTCTCGCAATGTCTCCATCGCCAAGGTGAGCGAAGGCGCGATGTCCTCGACCAGCGGTGCCAACTCAGCGCGCGTGAGCCGCGCGTTCAGCGGCGCCAGCAGCGCCCCCAATCTGCCCAGGGCCCAGAACAGGAACACACAGGCCGGCTGGTTCGTCGACAGCAGCGCGACCCGATGTCCCGCGCCGATGCCCCGGGCCTCGAGCGCCTCCACCCACCGGCTCACCTCGACATCCAGCGCTCCGTAGCTCCACGAGCGCCCCGCGTACGTGAGCGCCTCCGCTTCCGGATGCGCTCGGGCCCCCTCACGGATGGGACAGCCGAACGTCGTCACACCACCGCTCCGGCATCCAGCCCGAGCCCCGGCGTCTCCGGCAGCCGGATGCGCCCGTGCAGCGGCCGGTAGTCGTGCACGGCGGGCTCACTCTTGAAGAGCCGCCCCACCGCGAGCCCCGACGCGAGCGACCCTGAAGGCAACGCGGCCGCGAGGTGCGCGGCCCCCGCCCGAGCCACCACGCCGTCCAGCGAGCTCGTCACATACGCCTGCATGCCCAGCCGCGCGGCCCGCATCGCCACCACGAGCCCGGGCAGCAGCCCTCCCAACACCATCGGCTTGAGCACCACCGCGCCCACCGCCGGCCCACCGCCCAACAACGGATCCGAACCCAACAACGCGCGCAGCGTCTCCGGAGAACCGAGCGACTCGTCCGCGGCCACCATGCACGGCGCTCGTCGCTGCACGCGCCACAGCGCCGCCAGGTCGTCCGGCGGCGTCGGCTGCTCCACCAGCTCCAGTTGGTACCACCCCAGCTTGTCCAACGCGCGCTTCGCCTCGAGCTCCGTCCACCCACCGTTCGCGTCGAGCCGCAGCTTCACGTCCGGCCCCACCGCCTCGCGCACCGCCTTCACCCGCTGCTCGTCCTCCTCCAGCGCGCGACCGCCCACCTTCAGCTTGATCGTCCCATACCCCTCGGCCACCGCCGCTCGCGCCTCGTCCACCAGCGCTTCCGCCGTCTCCCCACTCAGCAGGGCGTTCACCAGGACCTCGGGACGCGCCTCCTCGGCCAGGAGCCAGCACAGCGGGACACCCTGCCGCCTCGCGAGCAGGTCCAACAGCGCGAGCTCCAGCGCATGCTCCGCCGCAGGCACCGGCCCCGGGGGCGCGGGATGACGGGCTCGCACCCGGACCCCCTCTCCCCGCGCCACCGTCGGCGGGAAGGGGGACAGCGTGTCCTCGACCGCTCGCACCGTGTCGCCCAGAGGCTGTCCTTCGAGCGAGGACAGCCACGCCGCCAGCACCTCGCCGCAGACCGGGAGCGACTCCGTGCCGAACTCGGGCAGCGGCATCGCCTCGCCGAGCCCCACCCGTCCCTCTTCGTCCTCGAGGCGCACGAGGAAACCCTCGCGCGCGGAGTAAGTGCCTCGGGCCGTCTTCAGGGGCTGGAGCAGCTCCAGTCGGAGCGGGGTCAGGGTTGCCTTGACGATGCGCATGGACTCACATCATCGCAGGTACAGGCCCAGCCCGAACAGCACTCCGAAGATGAGTTGGAAGCGCGCCGTGCCGCCCAACGCGGGATTCAACGCCGCCCCCTGCTCGCGCATCACCTGCTTGAGCGGAGGCACCGCCAACGGGAGGCTGAGGAGCGACAGGAACACCCAGGGTGCCGCGTACCCCAGCGCGTACATCGCGACGGGCGTGGCGAACGAGGCCGCGAGCAACAGCACGTACTCCGCCTTGCCCGCCGTCGTGCCCCAACGCACCGCCAGCGTCCGCTTGCCGGCCTTCACGTCCGTCGTCACGTCGCGCAGGTTGTTCACCACGATGAGCATGGTGCCGCTCGCCCCCACGGGAATCGCCGCCCACCACGCCGCCGGATGCACCGTGCCGGCCTGCACGTAGAACGTCCCCGTCACCGCGACCAGCCCGAAGAAGATGAAGACGAACAGGTCGCCCAGGCCGTTGTATCCCAGCGGGAACGGCCCACCCGTGTACGCGTAGCCACAGAGCAGCGACGCGAGACCAATCGCGACGATGGGCCAGCCGCCCACCGCGACCAGATAGGCGCCCACCGCCGTCGCGGCGATGAAGCACACCGCCGCGCCCATCAACACCGTGCCCGGCGCGATGAGCCCGCTCTGCGTGACGCGCACGGGGCCCAGGCGCTCGTGCGTGTCCGCGCCCTTCTTGAAGTCGTAGTAGTCGTTGATGAAGTTGGTGCCAATCTGGATGAGCACCGCGCCCACCAGCGCCGCGAGCGCCGGGAGCAGCCGCCCCACGCCCAGGCCGAACGCGAGCGACGTCCCCACCAACACCGGCACCAGCGCCGCCGTCAGCGTCTTCGGGCGCACGGCCATCAACCACGTCTTCACCGTGGGACGAGGCTTCGACAATGACACCGGTGCGCCAGGGACCGACGTGCTCACGGACTCACCCTCCCGGGGGCCGCTCCCGTCGCGGCCGCCTCGAACTGGGGCGCCTCGTACCAGGGCGTCTGCAGGAAGCCCAGCACCTCGCGGACGTACTCCTCCGGCGACTCCAGATGGGGCGCGTGGCCGCAGTCCGTGAAGGCATGTCGCCACACCACCGGGAGCTCCGCCGCCATCCGCCGCGCCGTCTGCGTGAACTTCTCGTCCTTCGCCCCCGTCAAGAGCAGCGTGGGCAGGCGCTGGCGGTGCAGCTCCGACCAGTAATCGGGTTGCACGCCCAGCCCCAGGCACTCCAGCGCTCCGGCGAGCCCGTCCACCGTGCAAGCCTGGCGGTGGGCTCGAAGCTTCTCCTGACGCTCCGCCGGCATGGCGCGCAGTGAGTCGAACAACGGCAGCGACTCCCAGCGCTCCACGAAGGCGTTGACGCCCTTCGCGCGGATGAAGGCCGCGAGCTGCCCGTCCGACTCCCGCCGCTCGGCGCGCTCCTGACGACGGTGAAGTCCCGGCGAGCCGCTCTCCATGATGAGCCGACCGAAGCGGTCCGGCGCACGCACGGCCGCGGCCAGCGCCACGCGCGCGCCCTGCGAGTAGCCCAACAGGTCCACCGGGCCCTGCCCCAACGAGTCCACCAGGGCCACCAGCGCGTCCACCGTCTCGAGGAAGCCGTCACGTCCGCACCGCTCGGGCAGCGGCGTGGCGCCGTGGCCGGGCAGGTCCACCGCGATGGCGCTCACCGAGCGCCCCATCAGCGGCTTCAGCCCATCGAACGAGCCACGGTTCCCGGTGAAGCCGTGGAGCAGCACGAGCGGCCGGGGGCCTTCGCCCCACGTCTCGTACGCCAGCGTCACGCCCATGGTCCCTCTCCGAGTGCGGCGGCCATTCTCGCGAAGAGCTGCCGGTGATCATCCACGTTCGCGGCCCGGTCCACGCGCACCTCCACGAGGTGCAGGCCGCCTTCGAGTCCTTCGCGCACCGCCGCTCGCAGCGCCGCGGGCGTGGTGGGCCTGTGCAGCCGGGCCCCCCCCAGCGCCGCCGCGTGCGACAGGTCCACGCCATGCGGCGTCCCGAACAGCGCCTCGAACTCGTCCGGCTTCGCCGCCTGGGCGATGGGCAGGAACGAGAAGATGCCGCCGCCGTCGTTGTTCACCGCGACGACCGTGAGCGGGACGCGCGAGCGCGCCGCCGTCACGAAGGCGCCCACGTCGTGCAGCAGCGCCAGGTCGCCCGTCAGCAGCACCGCGGGACGCGACGCCGCGGCCGCGACGCCGAGCGCGCTGGAGATGATGCCGTCGATTCCGTTCGCGCCCCGGTTGGCCAGCACGCGGAGCGGCACGCTGCTCGCCGGAGCGAACGCGTCCACATCCCGGATGGGCATGCTGCTGGAGACGAACAGCGGCACCTCGGCCGGAAGCGCGGCCACCACCTCGCGAGCGATGCGCGGCTCGCTGAGCAACTCCGGCCGCTCGGCGAAGGCCGCCTCCAGCGCGCCCCGCACCATCCGCTCCGCCGCGAGGAAGCCCTGGGTCCACCGCCCCACGCTCCGCTTCACGCCCTTCGCCAGCGCCGCACACGCCGCCACCGCCGAGCCCTCCACCACCGTGGCCGCGCGGTGCGCGGGGTCGAACAGCGCGCCCCCATCACTGAAGAGCACGATGTCCGCGCCCGAGCCGTCCAGCCACTGCTGTGGGACCTTGGGCGTGAGGCCTCCACCGAACCGCAGCACCAGCTCCGGCCGATGCGCCCGGGCGAAGGGCGCGTGACGGAGAATCGCGTCGTAGTGCGAGAGCGTCAGCGGACCGCCGCCGTAGCGCGCCTGCGACGTGGCCTCCGCCAACACCGGGTAGCCCGTGGCCTGCGACAGCGCGGAGATGGCCTCCGCGAAACCGTCCGCCTCATCGCGAGGACCGCAGACGATGACACCCCGCTCCGTCGCGGCGATGCGCTGACGCACCGACTCCAGCACCGCCGCGTCCGGCGCCGGCGTGGGCGGAGCGATGCGCGTGAACGGAACACCCGGACGACCGTGCTTCGCGAGCGCGGACAGCCGCTCCTCTCCATAGGCCTCGGCCACCGGCGCGAGCGGCTCGCGGAAGGGCACGTTGAGCTGCACGGCGCCCCGAGGGGCCCGCAGCGAGGTGGCCACGGCCCGGGCCGCGGTGGCGCGCAGGTGCGTCAGCGCCACGTCGCTCGACTCCGGCACGCCCACGTCCGTGAAGCTGCGCGCGTGCTCACCGTAGAAGCGCGCCTGCGGCACCGTCTGCGCCGCGCCCCAGCCCTGCAGCTCCAGCGGTCGGTCCGCGGTGAGCACGATGAGGGGCACCTGGGACAGCGAAGCCTCGATGACCGCCGGGTAGAAGTGCGCGCCCGCGGTGCCGCTCGTCGCCACGAGAATCACCGGCGCGCGCGATTGCTTCGCGAGCCCCAGCCCGAAGAAGGCGGCGCTCCGCTCGTCGATGACGGACCAGGTGCGCAGGCCCTCCGCGCGCGCGCAGGCGATGGCCAGCGGCGAGGAGCGCGAGCCCGGACACACCACCGCGTGTCTCGCGCCGCCACGCACCAACTCCTCCACGAGCGCGCGAGCCCACAGCAGGTTGAGATTACTGTCGCCCGACATCCCCGCCTCCCAACGCACGCAACACGGCCAGACTCTTCATCTCCGTCTCCCGCCACTCCGCCTCCGCGATGGAGCCGGCCACGATTCCGCATCCCACGTACAGCCGGGCGCGAGAACCCCGCACCCGCGCCGAGCGCAACCCCACCATCAGGTGCGCCCGCTCCGGTCCCACCCACCCCACCGGCCCCGCGTACCAACCCCGGTCCAACCCCTCGTGCTCCACCAGGAAGGACAACGCGCGCTCCCGAGGTGTCCCGCCCACCGCCGGCGTCGGATGCAGCGCCTCCACCACCTGCGCCGCCGAGACCCCCTCGCGCAGCCGCGCGCGGATGCCCGTGCGCAGGTGCACCACGTTCTTCAGCGCCAGCAACTGGGGCTCCGCGTCGGAGTGGACCTCGTCCGCGAGCGTGCGCAGCGCCGCGAGGATGTAGCGGACCACCGCGGCGTGCTCACGCGCGTCCTTGTCCTGTCCCCGCAGCCCTTCCGCCTCGCGCGGCGCCGCGGTGCCCGCCAGGGCCTCCGTCTCCAGCGCCCCACCCTCCACCCGACACAGCGTCTCCGGCGTCGCGCCCAGGAAGCACGCCCCGTCCGGCGCGCGGAACAGGAAGGTGGCGCAGCGCGGGTTCTGCTCACGCAGCCTCGCCAGCACGTCCACCACGTCGAACGCGTCGGCGGCCTCCACGTCCACGGACCGCGCCAGCACGACCTTCTGGAGCTGCCCCGAGGCAATCGCCTCCAGCGCCCGCTCCACGCGCGCCTCGAACTCCGGACGCGACGACACCACCGTGAGCGCGACCTCTCCGCCCCGCGCGTGGCGATACCCTTCCGAGAACCGCGCGCGGACCCGCTCGAGCCGCGAGCGCACCACGTCCTCGCCCCCACGCGCCTCGGGCGCGAACGCGGCCACGGCCAGCCCGCTCCCGGTGCGCCACACCAGCACCTCCGGCAGCGTCCAGCGCGCCACGCCGTGCGCGGACCACGCCGCGTCCACCACGCCCGCCGCGCCGAAGCGAAGCCCACCGAACCACGGTCCCGGCATGTCGGACGGCGCCATGTCCAACCACCGCAACGAGAGGACACCCAGGGAGCCCAGCACCGCGGGAACCTGGCCGGGCGCCGTCGCCTCGACGACCGCCGCCTCGCCCCATCCCGCCGCCGCCTCGCGCGCCAGGGGCCGCTCCCAATACACCGTCGGAACGCCCAGCGAATCCGCTCCGGAGAGTGGATCCACCGCGGCCAGGGGCATCATTCCGGCCACCCAGCGCTGGCCCTCAACGGGATTGAGCGTCTTCATCAGCGGTCCTCATCCGCGACTGCCCTGAAATCACCTTCGGTTGTCTTCTAAGCCATAACGGCTATACATGCACCAAGGAGTTCAAAACCTCTTGAACTCGGTGGATGGGAGGGCTCGTGGGAGGCAAGCAGCCAGACGAATCCGCGCCGGCGGTGGCCGGGAAGGAGACGGGTGCGCGGCGCGTGCTTCGAGCCTTCCGTCCCGAGGGCACGCGGGTGCGTGCGGGCTCCGTCGAGGTCGGCGGTCCGGGCTTCGTGGTGATGGCGGGGCCGTGCGCCGTCGAAGGTTTGGAGCAGGTCGACAAGACCGCCGCGGCGGTGGCCCAGGCAGGCGCGCACGTGCTGCGGGGTGGCGTGTTCAAGCCGCGCACCAGTCCCTATGCGTTCCAAGGAATGGGCGAGCCGGGCCTGCACCTGTTGGCCGAGGCGGGCCGTCGCCATGGGCTGCCCATCATCAGTGAGGTGATGGAGACCGCGCAGATTCCCTTCATGGCGGAGTCCGCGGACATCCTCCAGGTGGGCGCGCGGAACATGCAGAACTTCTCGCTGCTGCGCGCGCTGGGCAAGGTGCGCCGGCCGGTGTTGCTGAAGCGGGGCCTGTCGGCGACGTTGCAGGAGTGGCTGCTGGCGGCGGAGTACGTGCTCGAGGGTGGCAACGAGCAGGTGATGCTGTGCGAGCGGGGCATCCGCACGTTCGAGACGGAGATGCGCAACACGCTGGACCTGGCGGCGGTGGCCTGGGCCAAGCAGCGCACGCACCTGCCCGTCATCGTGGACCCGTCTCACGCGACGGGCCAGGTGGAGCTCATCCTCCCCATGTCCCTGGCGGCGGCGGCGGCGGGCGCGGACGGGTTGCTGATCGAGGTCCACCCCCGGCCCGAGCAGGCGCTGTGCGATGGGAACCAGGCGCTGACGCCGGAGCGCTTCCAAACGTTGATGCAGCGGCTGCCACCCGTGCTAGACGCGGTGGGCCGACATCTTTGGCGGCCGGAGAGCCCGGCCCAGGTCGTGAGGGCGAGATGAGCACCGAAGTCCGTCAGATGTTCTCCTCCATCGCCACGAAGTACGACGTGACGAACGAGGTCCTGTCGTTCGGCATCCACCGCCTCTGGCGGCGCACGGCGGTGCGCCTGAGCCAGGCGAAGCCGGGGGACAGCGTCCTCGACTGCGCCTCCGGCACGGGTGACCTGGCGCTCGCGTTCAAGCGCAAGGTGGGCGCCACGGGCCACGTGATTGGCACCGACTTCTGCGCGGAGATGCTGGAGAGCGGTCCCGCCAAGGCGGCGAAGGCGGGGCTCCCGGTGGACTTCCAGGTGGCCGACGCCATGGACCTGCCCTTCGAGGACAACCGCTTCGACGTGGCGTCCATCGCCTTCGGCATCCGCAACGTGGATGACCCGGTGAAGTGCCTGAGCGAGATGGGCCGCGTGGTGAAGCCGGGCGGCCGCGTCGTGGTGCTGGAGTTCGGTCAGCCCACCGGCGCGTTCGGCGCGCTGTTCCGCTTCTACAGCAAGACGGTGATGCCCACGGTGGGTGGGCTGCTCACCGGCAACCGCGCGGCGTATGAGTACCTGCCCCGCACGTCGGCGGCGTTCCCCGCGGGGGAGCGCTTCCTGTCGCTGATGGACCAGTCCGGCGCCTATGCGGAGCGAAGCGCGCATCCGCTGACGTTCGGAACGGCGAACGTGTATGTCGGCCTCGTCCGCTGAGCCGCGGCAACACCTCGTCGAGCATGTCCTCTCCTCGGTGGATCCCCGGCTCACGCCGGCACTGAGGGACGCCCTCACGCGCCCGGGGCCCACGCCCCGTCCCGCCGCGGGGCAGACCGTGGTGCTGGGGGGACACCGGGGCGCGGGCAAGTCCACGCTGTTGCCCCGCGTGGCCCGGCTCCTCGGGCGCCCGGGCGTGGACCTGGACACCCACCTGGAGCAGACGCACGGACGTCCGCTGCGCACCTGGGTGGCGCAGGCGCCTTCCGAGTTCCGCGCCGCCGAGCGCCGCGCGCTGCTGGAGCTGCCTCCCGGTGGGCTCGTGGCCGTGGGCGGCGGGTTCCTGTCGCATCATCCGGACGCGCTCGCCGGCACCTTCACCCTCATCATCCCCGTGACGTTCGAGACCTACCGCGAGCGGCTGCTCACGGACCGGACGCGGCCCCGGCTGCGACCAGAGGTCTCCCTGGAAGAGGAGATCGCCTCCATCTTCCGCGAGCGCGAGGCCCTGCACGCCCGCGTTCCGACCATCGCCCTGGTGGACTTCCTCCGGGGCTGCCTGCATCCCGAGGAGGTCTTGTGACGCCCGCCCGGCGCATCGTGACGCTGCCCCCCACCCTGCTCGGCCCCGACGCCGTGCACTTCGCCCGGGGGTGCCAGCGTCGCGGCGCCGACGTGCTGGAGATTCGCACCGACCTGCACACGCCCGACGCAGTGGACGCTGGCGCGCTCGCGGCCGTGCTCCCGCTGCTCGTATCCGAGCGAGGCAAGCCCCTTCCCGCCGCGTGGGTCGCCGCCGCGTGGCGCGTGGACCGCGACCTGATGGACGCCACGGGCCAGGAGGGCTCGCTCGACGCGCCCTCCGGCAAGCTGCTCGCGTCGCACCACGCGGACCGGCAGCTCACCACCGACGAGGCGCTCGCGTTGTGGTCGCGCGACCTGCCCGCCGACGCGCTGGTGAAGCACGTGGAGCCGATGACGAATCCGGCCCACCTGTCCGTCCTCCTGGAGACGCAGCGACGGCTGGGCGAGCGCTTCGGCGTGGCGCGCGTCACCGTGCTCGGAATGGGCGTGGTGGCGCTGCCGGCGCGCGCGGTGCTGGCCCGCAACAACCTGCTCGACTACGTGGCCGCGGGTGGCGCGTGGGTCGCGGCGCCGGGACAGCGGTTGCTCGACGACGCCGTGCGCGAGTGGAAGGGCGCGGACCGCACGACGCTCCCCGCGCCCCTGCGCCTGGGCATCTTCGGGACGTCCATCACCCACTCCCGCTCGCCCCGCATCCACCGCCAGCCGTTCGACCGCATCGACCTCCCCGAGGACGGGCCCGTCGAGGCGGTCCTCGACTCGCTCGTGCCCCACTACGGCGGCTTCGCCGTCACCAGCCCCTTCAAGCTCAGGCTCGCGAAGCACACCGGCTCGTCGCTGGACGCCATCAACACCCTGGTCCGCCGCGGCTCGCGGTGGGAGTCCTTCAACACCGACACCGAGGGCGCCCGGAAGGTCCTGGAGCGCCTGGACGCGAAGGACGTCATCGTCCTGGGCGACGGCGGGGCGACCTCCGCCCTGCGCACCGTGGCCGCCGAGCGCGGGCAGGCGCTGCGCATCCTGCGCCGGGCCGACATCCAGGGGCCGGTGACAGGGGCTGTCGTGTGGACCTGGCCGGACCGGGTGGCTCCACCGGATTCCCTGCGATTCGAGCGAGCACGCGTCGCGGTGATCGCGTACGGTGCGCCCGGCCGACGCATCGCGGCGGAGATCACGCGGCGCGGCGGCACCCCGGTCCTGCTGGGTGCGGCGTGGTTCGTCGCGCAGGCCCGGCGACAGCGCCAGCTTTGGGAGACCGCGACATGAACACCTTCGGCGTCCTCTTTCGCTTGACGACCTTTGGCGAGAGCCACGGCCCCGCGCTCGGCGCGGTGGTGGACGGCTGCCCCGCTGGCGTGCCGCTCACGAGCGCGCGCATCCAGGCCGCCCTGGACCGGCGCCGCCCCGGCCAGTCCGCGCTCGTCACGCCCCGCAACGAGCCGGACCAGGTGGAGATCCTCTCCGGCGTGTTCGAGGACAAGACGCTCGGCACGCCCATCGCCGCCATCGTCCGCAACACCAACCAGCGCTCCGGTGACTACAAGGAACTCAAGCAGGTGGACCGGCCTGGCCACGCGGACGCCGTGTGGCGCGAGCGCTACAAGCACCGCGACCACCGCGGCGGCGGACGCACCAGCGGACGCGAGACGCTCTGCCGCGTCATCGGCGGCACCATCGCCGAGGCCTATCTCGAGCGCGACCTGCCCACCATCCGCACCGTCGCGTACGTGTCCCAGGTGGGCGACCTCGTCGCCTCCGTGCCCGCGCCGGGCCTGACGCGCGCCATGGTGGATGCGCACCCCACGCGCTGCCCCGACGAGGCCGTGCGCGAGGAGATGTCCCGCCGCATCCTCGCCGCCAAGGAGGCCGGAGACAGCCTGGGCGGCTCCATCGACATCCGCGTGGAGGGCCTGCCGGTGGGACTGGGCGAGCCCATCTTCGGGAAGATCAAGGCGCTCATCGCCCAGGCCCTGGGCAGCGTGGGCGCCGTCACCGGCGTCGTCTGGGGACCGCCGGACCTGATGCAGCGCATCGGTCAGCCGGGCACCCAGTTCCACTCCGTGAAGGACGTCTACGGCGGCATCCAGGGCGGGCTCACCAACGGCGAGCCGCTCCAGGTCCGCGCCTACTTCAAACCCCCAGCGACGCTGGCGGACCACGCGAAGGGTGGCCGTCACGACCCGTGCATCATGCCCCGCGCCGTCCCGGTGCTGGAGTCCATGGTGTCCCTGGTCATCGCAGATCTCGTCCAGCAGATGAACGCACGCCCCAACACGCCATGACCCCCTATCCTCCCGGCGCCTACCGTCCACCCAACGATCGCTGGGGCCCCTTCACCCGACTCGCCAGACGACTCCCCGAGGGAAGTCTCGCGGTGGTGGACCGCACCGTCGCGAAGCTCCACCCCACGCTCATCCCCGCGCTCGAGGCCCGCGCGCCTCGCGCCATCGTCCAGCTGGTGGGCGGTGAGAGCGCCAAGAGCTTCGTGGCGCTGGAGAAGGTGCTCGCCGCGGGGCTGTCCCTGCCGCGCTCGGGCACGCTCGTCGCCGTGGGCGGCGGCACCGTGGGCGACGTCTCCACCGTGGCCGCGCACCTGCTCAAGCGCGGCGTGCGGCTGGTGCAGGTCCCCACCACGTTGCTCGCCGCCGTCGACAGCAGCCTCGGCGGCAAGGGCGCGGTGGACCTCACGGTGAAGGGCCGCGTGGTGAAGAACCCCGCCGGCGTCTTCCACTACGCCGACGAGTCGTGGATCTGCCCGGAGCTGTTCGCCTCGCTCTCTCCCACGCAGGTGCGCGAGGGTTCGCTCGAGGCGTGGAAGATGGTCATCAGCCTGGATGCGGCCCTGTTCCGCCGCTACACGCGCACGCCCCCCGCGCTGGAGAAGCTCGTCAAACACGCGCGCGGGCTCAAGGAGAAGGTCTGCGCCCAGGACCCGTACGAGTTCCAGGGCCTGCGCCGGGTGCTCAACTTCGGCCACACCTTCGGCCACGTGCTGGAGAGCGTGTCCCACTTCAAGCTGTCCCACGGTGACGCGGTGGGGCTGGGCATCCTCCTGGCCCTGGACGTGGGCCGCCACCTGGGCGTCACCCCGGAGCCCATCGCCGCCCAGGCGGAGGCCGCGCTGGTCAACGGCCCCGGCGTCCTCGGCCGCGAGCGCGTGGCCCAGCTGCTTCGCCCCACGTCGCTCAAGACCATCACCACGCTCCTCGACGCCGACAAGAAGGCCGGCGCCAAGGGCGAGCTGCGCATGGTGCTGCTGACGGCCATCGGCGCGACCGAGGTCCGCGACGTGGGCCCGGAGACGTGGCGCGCGCTGTGGCCCGCGTGGACGAAGGCGGTGCGCCCGTGAGCGCCAGCACCCAACGCATCAGGGTGGAGACCTCGAGCCTGAGGCCGTCGCCCCTCACGCCGCCCGTGTCCAAGTCGGACGCGCAGCGGGCACTGGTGCTGGGCCACCTCACTGGCGCCTGGCCCCTGCCCTCCGTGCAGGCCGAGTCCGATGAGGACCTGCCCGCCGACGTGCGCGTGCTCCGCCGGGGCGTGGAGGCGCTGCGCCTTCCCGCCGGCCCCGTGCGCGACGTGGACTGCGCCGACGGAGGCGCCCCGTTCCGCATCCTGGCCACGCAGGTCGCCGTGACGCCGGGCGCGCGCGTGCGCCTCACCGGCACCCCGCGCCTGGGCGAGCGTCCCCACGGGCCGCTCTTCACGTCACTGAAGGACGCGCTCGGCCCCGCGGGGCTCACCCTCACCGAGGGACAGCCCTGGCCGGTGGAGCTCGCCGCGCCCACGGACACGTCCTCCGTCGCCCCTGTCTTCCGCGTCCCTGGCTCGCAGAGCAGCCAGTACGCCTCCAGCCTCCTGTTGGGCTGCGCGGCGCTGTACCTGCGGGAGCGCCGCGCGTGGAGCGTGGACATCGAGGGCACGCTGACGAGCGCGGGCTACCTGGACCTCACGCTGACGTGGCTGGAGCGCTTCGGCTTCCAGCTCCAGAAGTCCGCCTCCCGCTACACCGTCTCCGGCTACACACCTCCCCCCAGCGTCCCGACACTCCCGGGCGACTGGTCCTCCCTGGGCTACCTGCTGCTCGTGGCCTGGAAGGCCGGCGGCACCGTGGAGCGCGCGGACGCGGCCAGCGCCCATCCGGACCAGGCCATCCTCCGCCTCATCGAACAGGTGGGCCTGCGGACCGGGCCCGCGCCGGGGGAACACGTCCTGAAGGTGACGGGACGGCCCGCGGGGGGCCTGCGGGCTTCGGGCAAGGAGTGCCCGGACCTGTTGCCGACCCTGGCGGCGCTCGCTTGTGTACTCCCCGCGCCCTCCACGCTCACGGATGTCGGAATCCTCCGACTGAAGGAGAGCGACCGTTTGGAAGGCATCCGTGACCTGGTGACGGCCTACGGAGGCACGGCGGAGCTGGAGGACGACACCCTCCTGCTGACGCCCCCCTCCACGCCGCCCGCCCGCTTCGAGATGGACAGCCGGGGGGATCACCGGCTCGCCATGACGGCGGCGACCTTGAGCGTGCTGTCCGGGGTGACCCTCGTCCTCACCGGTCCCGAGTGTGTCGAGAAGAGCTTTCCGGGCTTCTGGCGGCAGCTCACCCGCTCGGGCGTCCGTATTTCAGCGTCCCCGTAGGAAACATCAGTGTCTCCCTCACCGACTTATCGTTCTTTTTTGTTGAAAGCGATCTGCGCCCTGTGAAATCTCCGCCCATGCCCAAGGACACGCTGACGATCACCGACAATCGGACCGGCAAGACGTACGAGGTCCCGGTCGAGAACGGCTGTATTCGCACCAACGCCCTGCGCCAGATCAAAGTCGCGGACGACGACTTCGGTCTCATGGGCTACGACCCGGCGTTCCTCAACACCGCGAACTGTAAGAGCGCCATCACCTTCATCGACGGTGACAAAGGCATCCTGGAGTACCGCGGCTACCCCATCGAGCAGCTGGCCGAGAAGTCCAGCTATCTGGAGGTCGCCTACCTCCTGCTGAACGGTGAGCTCCCCACCCCGAAGGAGCTGGAGCAGTTCATCCACCTCGTCACGCACCACACGTACGTGCACGAGAACGTGAAGACGTTCATGGACGGGTTCCGCTACGACGCGCACCCCATGTCCATGCTGGGCTCCACGGTGGCCGCGCTCTCCGGCCTGTACCCGGACGCGAAGAACACCAAGGATGAGCGCAGCCGCCGCATCCAGATCACCCGGCTCATCGCCAAGATGCCCACCATCGCCGCGTTCTCCTACCGGCACTCGATGGGCCTGCCCTACATCTACCCGGACAACGACCTCTCCTACGTCGCCAACTTCCTGACGATGGTGAAGCGCATCGGCACCACCACCTACAAGGTGCACCCGGTGCTCGAGCGCGCGCTCGACGTCCTCTTCATCCTGCACGCGGACCACGAGCAGAACTGCTCCACCACGTCCGTGCGCACGGTGGGCTCGTCGGAAGTGGACCCGTACTCGGCCGTGACGGCCGGCATCGGCGCCCTCTACGGCCCGCTGCACGGCGGCGCCAACGAGGCGGTGCTGCGCATGCTCCGTGAGATTGGCCACATCTCCAAGGTCCCGGACTTCATCAAGTCCGTGAAGAGCGGCGAGGGCGAGAAGAAGCTGATGGGCTTCGGCCACCGCGTCTACAAGTCGTACGATCCGCGCGCCAAGGTCATCAAGCGCGTGGCCGACGAGGTCTTCGACGTGACGGGCAAGAACCCGCTGCTGGAGATCGCCGTGGAGCTGGAGCGCATCGCCCTGCAGGACGAGTACTTCGTCAAGCGCAAGCTCTACCCGAACGTCGACTTCTACTCCGGCCTCATCTACGAGGCGATGGGCTTCCAGGTGGAGATGTTCCCCGTCCTCTTCGCCATTCCCCGCACGGTGGGCTGGTGCGCGCAGTGGGAGGAGATGGTCCTGGACCCCGAGCAGAAGATCGCCCGTCCGCGCCAGGTCTTCACGGGCCATCAGCGCCGCGACTACGTCGCGATGGACAAGCGCGCGGCGAAGTAGGCCGAGGCTGTCCGTGATGTGATGAAGGGGCGAGGGACCGTGAGGTTCCCCGCCCCTTTCTCTTTGCGGGCCACCCTGCCCCGCACACCGCTCCGCGACGTCAGCCCGTGTGGGCGGAGGCCAGCTCGGCGTAGAGCGACTCGATGAGCGCCGCGTGCTTCTGCTCCACGGCCTTGCGGCGGACCTTCAGCGTGGGCGTCAAGTCACCGGCGTCCACGGAGAGCTCCTGCTCCAGCACCGCGAAGCGCTTGATGGTCTCGAAGCGGGACAGCTTCGGGTTGATGTCCCGGTCCAGCTTCTCCTGGAGCAGCTGCTTCAGGCGCGCGTCGCGGGCGAGCGTGCCCACGTCCTCGGGCCAGCCCTGGGCCTTCGCCAGGGCGCCCACCTTCTCCACGTCCAGCGCCAGCAGGGCCACCAGGTAGTTGCGCCGCTCGCCCACCACCACCGCGTGGCCCACCGCGGGCAGGGACTTGAGCAGCTCCTCGATGTTGCCCGGAGCCGTCTTCTTCCCGCCGGAGGTGACGATGATCTCCTTCTTGCGGCCGGTGATGTGCAGGTAGCCCTCGCCGTCGAGCTGCCCCACGTCCCCCGAGTGCAGCCACCCGCCCTCGAGCAGCTCCGCGGTGGCCTCCGGGTTCTTGTAGTAGCCCATGCACACGTTGCCGCCCTTGACGAGGATCTCCCCGTCCTCGGCGATGCGCACCTCCACGCCAATCATCGCGCGGCCCACCGTGCCCAGGTGCGTGGCCTCCTGCGTGTTCACCGTGCCGGGGCCGGACACCTCCGTCATGCCCCACACCTCGTGGATGAAGATGTCGATGGAGGCGAAGAACTCGAGCACCTCCCGGGCGATGGGCGCCGCCGCGGTGGCGAAGAAGTCCACCCGCTCCATGCCGATGCGGGCCTTGAGCGGCTCGAACACCAGCCGCTGCGCCAGCTTGTACTGCGCGTCCAGCGTCACGGGGATGCGCTCGTGGCGCTGGGCCCGGGAGTGGTACTCCGAGGCCACACCGCGCGCCCAGGAGACGATGCGGCGCTTGAGCGGGGGCTGGGAGCGCAGGCCCTCCTCCGCCTTGGCCTTGAACTTCTCCCACACGCGCGGCACGCCGAAGAAGAACGTGGGGCGCACGTCCTTGAGGTTGCCGGGCATCGCCTCCACCGAGTCGGCGAAGTACACCTGGACGCCCAGCATCAGCGGGCTGTGCAGCGAGATGACCTGCTCGGCGATGTGCGACAGCGGCAGATACGAGAGGATGACGCCGTCCTGCCTGCCGAACTCCACCGCCATGATGAGCTGGCGCGACGTCCAGGCGATGTTGTGGTGGCTGAGCATCACCCCCTTGGGGTGGCCCGTCGTCCCGGAGGTGTAGATGAGCGTACACAGCGCCTCCGGCTGGAGCGCGTTGACGCTGTCCCAGTAGGGCTTGTCGTCCACGCCCGTGCCGCGCGCGAGCACCTCCGAGTAGCGCCACACGCCCTCCGGCAAGGGCCCCTCCGGCACGTCCAGGGCGATGATGTGGCGCAGCTTGGGCAGCCGGGCCTTGAGCGCCAGGCCCGTGGCCAGGTGCTTCTCGTTCTCCACCACCAGGACGGTGGCCTCGCAGTGGCCCAGGATGTACTCGAGCTGCTCGAGCGCGCTGGTGGTGTAGAGGCCCACCGGCACCCCGCCCATGGCCATGGCCGCCAGGTCCGCGACGTGCCACTCCTCGCGGTTGAAGCTGATGATGCCCAGCGGCTGGCCCGCGCCGTAGCCCAGGCTCCTCAGGCCCAGGGCGAAGGCCTTGACGCGCTGGGCGTACTCGAACCAGGAGGTGGGGACATAGGCGCGTCCTCGACGCGTCCAGAGGGCCGGCCGATGCTCATGCTGCGCGGCCCGGTCATGGAGGGCATGCACCATCGTCTTCGGGAGGTCCATCCGACGGACGCTAGCGGATGTAGGGGCCTCACCACCACGCCCCCTCGTCGCGGACGTTGACAGCTGGTTGGAGGGCTTTGTATGCCGCGCCCGACCATGAGCATCGACTTCACCTGCCAGAAGTGCGAGGCAAGCTTCGAGCTTGACGTTCAAGACCTCATCGAGGGGACGGAGAAGATTGTCTGTCCCCACTGTGAGACGAAGGCCCCCGCCAATCTCACCGAGGACTTCGTGGCCGCGCTCTCCGAGATGCGCGCGCAGATCGCCGTGCTCGACAAGAAGTTCGCCGTCTCCATGACGCTGGAGTCGGAGGACGCCGCGGACACCCTCGACGAAGAGGATGAAGACGAGGACGAGGACTCCGAGGACGACGACGACGACCTCGACGAGGATGAGGACGAGGACGTCGACGACGACGAGGATTACGACGACGAGGACGAGGACGAAGACGAGCGCCGCTGACGTTCGCTCCCTTGCCCTCCGGGCGGCCGGTTCGTGCCGCCCAGGGCAACCGGGCGGAAGCCGTACCCTCCCGACAGGGGTGCGGGTGCGTAGCTTCAGGGTGTGAGAACACCCAACCGCGCCACTTTCTTCTTCGCCCCCCTCTCGGCGCTGTTGCTGGCGCTGGGAGGGACGCTGCTGCTCCCCGCCTTCACGGCGCCCGGTGCTGTCGCCGCGCCCCTGCCTGACGCCACCGCCGGTCAACCCTGCATCACCGAGCACGGGGGCGACCCCAAGGCCTGCTCGGAGCTCGTCGAACTGGAAGTCCAGGACGTCGTGCCGCTGATGGAGGCCCAGACACACGCGGTGGTCCTCACCACCAAGGACCGACAGGTGGTGCTGCCCGTCTTCGTGGACGAGGCCTCCGCCGTCTCCATCGCCTTCCGCCTGGCCAAGCGCGAGCCGCCGCAGCCGCTGGCCCAGGACCTCCTGGACAACGTCGTGGACGAGCTCGGCGGCAAGGTGACCGAGGTCCGCATCGACGACCTGCGCGACAACGTCTACTCGGGCCGCGTGTTCCTGGAGCAGGGCGCGAAGAAGATGACGCTGGACGCCCGGCCGTCGGACTCCATCGCCATGGCGCTCACCAGCCACGCGCGCATCCGCGTCACGCGCAAGGTGCTCACGCTGGCGGGCATCAGCCGCGAGGAGATCGAGTCCCTCCAGGGGGGCGGCCCCGGCGTGGGCGGCAGCGACCCGGGTGGCCTCATGGACGAGCCCACCCCGCTGCCTCCTCCCGGCATGCCCGCTCCGGGCAGCGCGCCGCCCATCGACATGGACGCGGAGGTGCTGCCGCCGGGCCACCCGCCGCTGGGCGCGCCCAAGGGCACGGGGAAGATCCTCGAGCTGTGACGCGGCTCACGGGACGCGAGAAAGCCCGGCCCCCCCTCCCAGGGAAGCCGGGCTTTCTTGCTGAAGCTCGGTACTTGGAAGCGAAGAGTTAGTCCCCCGAGCGCGAAGCTGTCAAGCCACGCACCCGGGCGCCTAGGATGCGCGCACCTATGCGCAAGGCGAAGATCATCTGCACCCTGGGGCCCGCAACGAGCTCGCTGGAGGCCATCGAGGGCCTCATCCGCGCGGGCATGAACGTGGCGCGGCTGAACTTCTCGCACGGCACGCATGACGAGCACCGCCAGCGGGTGTCCCTCATCCGCAAGGCCGCCCAGCGGCTGAAGCTGCCGGTGGCCATCCTCCAGGACATCCAGGGTCCGAAGATCCGCCTCGGAAAGTTCGAAGGTGGACAGCTCGTGGTGAAACCCGGCCAGCGCGTCACCGTGACGACCCGGGCCGTGGTGGGTCAGGGCGACATCATCCCCACCCCCATCAAGTCGCTGGTGAAGGACGTGGCGCCCAAGGACGCCATCCTCCTGGACGACGGCCGGGTGCGCCTGCGCGTGCGCAAGGTGTCCGGCCAGGACGTGACGTGCGAGGTGGAGGTGGGCGGCCTCCTCAAGGACCACAAGGGGCTGAACCTGCCCGGCTCGCCCATGTCGGTGCCCACGATTACGTCCAAGGACGAGGCGGACCTCGCCTTCGGCCAGGACGTGGGCGTGGACTACGTGGCGCTGTCCTTCGTGCGCACCGCCGAGGACATCCACCGCGCCCGCAAGCACGTGGCGAAGAACAAGACGCCGCTCATCGCCAAGATTGAGAAGCCCCAGGCCGTGGAGCAGCTGGAGGCCATCGCCCGCGCCGCGGACGGCATCATGGTGGCGCGTGGGGACTTGGGCGTGGAGATGCCCCTGGAGCAGCTGCCCGCCATCCAGAAGCACATGGTGAAGGTGGTGAACCAGATGGGCGGCCTGGTCATCGTCGCCACGGAGATGCTGGAGAGCATGGTGGTCAACCCCCGCCCCACGCGCGCGGAGGTGTCCGACGTGGCCAACGCGATTCTGGACGGCGCGGACGCGGTGATGCTGTCGGGTGAGACGGCCGCGGGGCGCTACCCCACGGAGGCCGCGGCCACCATGGCGCGCATCGTCGAGGAGACCGAGCGCGGCGTGACGCGCCACCAGCACCACTCGCCCTTCGAGCGCTCGGAGGATTTGGGCACCGGCGTGGCGGCGGCGGCGGTGGCGGCGGCCAGTCAGCTCAACATCGGGACGATTGTCGCGTACACGGAGAGCGGCCACACCGCGCGCCTCATCTCCGAGTTCCGGCCCAACGCGCGCATCATCGCGCTCACGCCGAGCGAGACCACCGTCCACCGGATGTCGCTGTACTGGGGCGTGACGGGGCTGCAGGTGCGCCGGGTGCGCTCCACCGACGCGATGCTCAGCCAGGTGCGCAAGCTGTGCCTGCGCGAGGGCATCTGCGCGGAGGGCGCGCCCGTCGTGGTGGTGGCGGGCGTGCCGCTGAACGTCCCCGGGAACACGAATCTGATGAGCATCCACCGCGTGTGAGCGCGGTGGACGCGCGTCGTCAGAGCACCTTCTGCTCGAAGTCGTAGATCTTCTCGACGGAGAGCTGGCGGTAGCGGTCCATGTTGAGGGCGCGGCGGGCGCACTCCCAGACGAGCTCGTTGGGGGTGCGCTGCGGCTCCTTCTTCTTGCGGCGCTTGACCTCGGCCTTGATGGACTTCAGCGCCACGCGCGGGTGGTAGCAGAAGGCGGAGGAGAACAGCAGGTGCCCGCCGAAGGGGATGAGCCGGGCCTCCAGGATGTCGCCCGCCTCCAGCCCCGCGATGTGACGGCGCTCCGTCACGTCGAAGTCCTTGCCCGAGTACAGCTCGCGCAGCCGCACCAGGCCCTTGGCCAGCTTCCGGACCTCGAAGAGCCCGTGCACCGTCTCGGTGAAGCTGCGGAAGGCGTTGGCCTCCTCGGGCGGGGTGTTGGCGAGCCGCTGCTCGTAGAACTCCACGGCCGGCGTCTTGCCGGTGAGCGTCGAGACGCGGTCGTAGAGGTAGAAGTCGAGGAACGACGCCATGCGCAGCTCGAAGAGCTTGTCGTCCTCGAAGACCTCGCCCGTCAGGCGGAAGTACTCCGCCTTGGCCGCGAGGAGGTCCTCCTTCCGGGACTCCGCGCTGCCGAAGGCGATGAGCTGGTCCAGGTACGGCTGGTAGGAGAGCGGTGACAGCGGGGAGTCCATATTGGGTGGTTGATCCTACCCCGCCATCAGCTTCGCGAAGCGGCCGAAGAGATAGCGTGCGTCATGTGGGCCCGGAGAGGCCTCGGGGTGGTACTGCACGCTGAAGGCCCGCGCGTCCGGGACGGCCAGGCCCTCCACCGTGCCATCGTTGAGGTTGATGTGCGTCACCACGGCCTTGCCCTTGAGGCTGGCGTCGTCCACGGCGAACCCGTGGTTCTGCGCGGTGATCTCCACCTTGCCCGTCGTCAAATCCTTCACGGGCTGGTTGCCGCCGCGGTGGCCGAACTTCATCTTGTACGTCCGGCCGCCCAGCGCCAGGGCCATGATCTGATGCCCCAGGCAGATGCCGAACACGGGCACCTTGCCGAGCAGCGCCGCCACCGTGCGGTCCGCGCCCTTCACCGCCGCCGGGTCGCCAGGACCGTTGGCCAGGAAGACGCCGTGGGGCTTGCGGGCCAGCACCTCGTCCGCCGTGGTGTTTGACGGCACCACCGTCACCCGGCAGCCCACGTCCACGAGGAAGTGCAGCATCGACTTCTTCAGGCCGTAGTCGTACGCGACGACGTCGAAGCGCGGCGCACCCTGGGGGTGGGCCTCGCCGATGCCGGTGAAGACGTCCGGCGAGGGCGCGGTGAAGGTGTACGGCGTCTTGGTGGACACGCCGGTGGCCAGGTCCAGGCCCTCCATGCCGTGCGCCGTGCGGGCGCGCTCGGCCAGGGCCGTCGGGGACAGGCCCTCGCTGGAGATGACGCCCATCTGCGCGCCGTGGGTGCGCAGGTGCCGGACCAGACGACGGGTGTCCAGGCCCTCGATGCCCGCGACGTCGTGGCGCTTGAGGTACGCGTCCAGCGACTCCTGCGAGCGCCAGTTGGAGGGCTGGCTCGCGAGGGCGCGCACCACCATGCCCACCGCGTGCGGCTTGCCCGCCTCCTCGTCTTCCGGCGTCGTGCCGACGTTGCCCATCTCCGGGTAGGACATGGTGACGATCTGCCCGACGTACGAGGGGTCCGTGAGGATCTCCTGGTAGCCGTACATGGACGTGTTGAAGACCACCTCACCCACCGTCTCGCCGACCGCGCCGAAAGCGCGGCCCTCGAAGGTGGTGCCATCCGCCAGGGCGAGCACTGCCCGCTTCGTCATCACCGCGACTCCTTCACCTGACCGTCGGCGTACACCTTCCGGCCAGAAACCCAGGTCTGCACCACGCGTCCCTTCTGCTTACGGCCATGGAAGGGGGTATTCCGGCTGCGGGAATAGAACCGGTGGGCATCCACCGTCCACTCCTCCGAGGGGTCCACCACGGTGATGTCCGCTGGAGCCCCGGGGGCCAGGTGGCCGCCCGGCAGGCCGAACGCCTTCGCCGGGCCGTGCGAGAGCAGCTCCACCGCCCGCTTCGCGTCCAGCCGCCCCGCGTGCACCAGCTCCATCGTCAGCCCCAGGGCCGTCTCCAGCCCCACGATTCCGTTGATGCCCTTCTCGAACTCCACCTGCTTGTCCAGCACGCCGTGGGGCGCGTGGTCCGTGGCGATGGCGTCGATGGTCCCGTCGACGATGGCCTCGCGCAGCGCCTCCACGTCGCGGTCGGCGCGCAGGGGCGGCGCCATCTTCGCGTGCGTGTCGTAGTCCCCCACCGCCCGGTCATCCAGGATGAGGTGGTGCGGCGTCACCTCGGCCGTCACGAACAGGCCCCGGCGCTTCGCCTCGCGGATGAGCCGCACGCTGCCCTCGCAGGACACGTGGGCGATGTGCAGCCGGCCCTTCGTCTCCTCGAGCAGGACGAGGTCCCGGGCCACCATGGCCACCTCGGCGGACGCGGGGATGCCGCGCAGGCCCAGGCGCGTGGACGTGGGGCCCTCGTGCATGGCGCCCCCGGCGGACAGCGTGAGGTCCTCCTCGTGCACCATCACCGGCACGCCGAACAGCGTGGCGTACTGCAGCGCGCGGCGCATCAGGGCCGCGTTCATCACCGGCTTGCCGTCGTCGGTGATCGCCACGCAGCCGGAGGAGATGAGCTCACCCGTCTCCGCCAGCTCCTCGCCCTTGAGGCCCTTGGTGATGGCCCCCGCGGGGTACACGTGGCACAGGTTGGCGGCGCGGGCGCGTGACAGCACCAGCTCCGTGACGAGCCCGCTGTCGTTGACCACCTTGGTGTTGGGCATCGCCACCACGGCGGTGAAGCCTCCGGCCACGGCGGCGCGGCAGCCGGTGAGCACCGTCTCCTTGCCCTCCTCGCCCGGCTCGCGCAGGTGCACGTGCAGGTCGATGAAGCCCGGCAGCACCCACTTGCCGTCGGCCTCCACCACCTCGGCGCCCGCGGGCACCGCCAGCGGCGCGTCGGAGACCTGGGCCACCTTGCCGTCCTGCACCAGGACGTCCCGCACGCCGTCCACGCCGTTGCGCGGGTCGATGACGCGCCCTCTGCGGAAAAGCACCGTGGCACTCATGACGTGCAGACCTCGAGGATGGCCCGCCGCACGGCGACGCCGTTGGACACCTGCTCCAGGATGACGCTGCGCTCCCCGTCCGCCACCGAGGGGGCCAGCTCCAGCCCTCGGTTGATGGGGCCCGGGTGCATCACCAGCGCGCCCGCCTTCATCCGCTCCTCGCGCGCGGCGGTGAGGCCGAAGAGCCGCGAGTACTCCTTCGTGGAGGGCAGGAAGGCCTCGCCCATCCGCTCGAGCTGCAGGCGCAGGCACATCACCGCGTCCGCCTGCGGCAGCGCCGCGTCCAGGTTGTGCGTCACCTCCGCGCCCAGCGCCTCCAGCCCCGGGGGCATCAGCGTGGGCGGTCCGCAGACCACCACCCGCGCGCCCAGCGCCTTCAGGCACCAGAGGTTGGAGCGGGCCACGCGGCTGTGGAGGATGTCGCCGACGATGAGCACCGTGCGCCCGTCCAGGCCGCCCCAGCGCTGGCGCAGCGTGAAGGCGTCCAGCAGCGCCTGGGAGGGGTGCTCGTGGGTGCCATCCCCCGCGTTGATGACGGCGCAGCGCACATGTTTGGCCACCAGGTGCGGCGCGCCCGAGGAGCGGTGCCGCATGACGATGGCCACCGGCCCCGTCGCCTCGATGTTCCGGGCGGTGTCCAGCAGCGTCTCGCCCTTGGAGGTGGACGAGCCGGAGGGGCTCCAGTTGAGCACCCCCGCTCCCAGGCCGCGAGCAGCCATGTGGAACGAGGTGCGCGTGCGCGTCGAGTCCTCGAAGAAGAGGTTGGCGACGACCTTGCCGCGCAGGGTGTGGGTGGCATCCGGGCCACCGGGGAGGTGCGCGCGCGCCCTGTCGAGCACCGCTTCGAGCTCGTCCCGGCGCCAGCCTTCGATTCCAAGGAGGTGTCTCATGGCCGGGGCCGCCGCGTACCCCGGGCCGTGCGGCGCGTCAAGCACCGTCCGAGGCACGCCGGGCTGCTTGCCCCTGACGTGTGGGTCAGCGCACGGGCTCGAAGAAGCGGTCCACCCGCAGGCCGGTGCCGCCGAACAGCCCGTGCAACAGACCGCCGTGGCTCACGGACAGCCACATCACCAGGGCCTTGCCCTTGATGTGGCCATACGGGACGAACTCCGTCCTGCCGTAGCCGGTGACGCCCAGGCCGTGGCGGCTGTCCGCGCTGTTGTCCCGGTTGTCGCCCATCACGAAGACGTGGCCCTCGGGGACGACGTAGGGCCCCTCGTGACGAGGCGTCCGCGTGGGCGTCTGGAGCACCGCGTGCGACACACCTCCCAGGTCCTCCTGGTAGAGCGCCTCCCGTCGCGCCATCCACGTCCCCTCGGCGAGGTCATGGACGACGTACTCCGGGTCCTCGAGCTGGCGCGCCTGCGGCTGACCGTTCAGGTGCACCACCCCGTCGAACAGCTCCACCGTGTCCCCCGGCACGCCCACCACGCGCTTGATGTAGTCGGCGGACGTGTCGACCGGGTTGTTGAACACGACGACATCCCCTCGGGCTGGTGGGCGCAGGATGACGAACGGCACCACGTTGGCGAATGGCACGCGCACGCCGTAGATGAACTTGTTGATGAGGACGAAGTCGCCGATGTGCAGCGTGGGCAGCATGGAGCCGGACGGAATCCGGTAGGGCTCCACGCAGGCGGTGCGGAACACCAGGGCGATGAGCAGGAGCTTCGCGACGCCGCCGAGGAGCTCCACGGAGGACTCCTTGCGGAAGGCCCCCAGGTGTCGCTCGGTGAGGGCCGACAGGAGCTTCACCTCGCCGTGAAGGACGTCCGCGTCGCCTCGCACCGAGGCGGCCTCCACCTTCAGCGCCTGCTCGGCGACCAGCTCGCCCGTCCCCGCCGCCAGCGCCTGCTTCGCCTGCGCCCGGGACAGGGCCCGCTCGCTCTCCTCCAGCTGCTCTCGCGCGGCGCGTCGGGCCTGGAACCAGGCGGACCGCACGCCACGCCGGACCCAGAGGACGACGTAGTACGTCACCATGAGCAGCCCCAGCCCCTTCATCACGGGCTGCGCCCAGCTCGCCGTGGAGGGCACGTACGCGATCAGCGTCATGTACGGGAACAGCGCCGCGGCGACGATGAGCACCGGGGCCCACAGGCTGGTGAGCCGCTCCCGCCACCGCAGCCGCCGGTAGGCGTCCCGTTGCGCGACGGTGCGCCGGGCCGCCATCAGGGAGGGCAACGACACCACGGACACGGCGGAGGGGCTCGAGGAGGACATGGTCGACCGTCCCCCTCTACGAACCACGAGGGGAACGATTGCCAGGAACTCCCGTCAGCCCGGGACGGGCGATGTCAGCGCACGGGCTCGAAGAAGCGGTCCAACCGCAGACCGGTGCCGCCGAAGAGCCCGTGGAACAGGCCCTGATAGCCCAGCGACAGCCACACGACCATGGCCTTGCCCTTGATGTGGCCGTAGGGCACGAACTCCGTCCGCCCGTAGCCGGTGACGCCCAGGCCGTGGCGGCTGTCGGAGCTGTTGTCCCGGTTGTCGCCCATCACGAAGACGTGGCCCTCGGGGACGACGTAGGGGCCCTCGTGGCGCGGCATGCGCGTGGGCGTCTGGAGCACGCTGTGCGGCACGCCGCTCAGGTTCTCCTGGTAGAGCGCCTCCTGCTGGTCGTACCACTGGCCGCTGTCGGTGATGTTGTGGACGATGTACTCGCCGTCCACCAGCTGGCGCGCCTGCGGCTGGCCGTTGATGTGGACCACGCCGTCGTACATCTCCACCGTGTCGCCCGGCACGCCCACCACGCGCTTGATGTAGTCGGTGGCCTCGTTGACGGGGTTGTTGAACACGATGACGTCGCCGCGCCCAGGGGGCCGGACGATGACGAACGGCACCACGTTGGCGAACGGCACACGCACGCCGTAGATGAACTTGTTGATGAAGACCTGGTCGCCGATCTGCAGCGTCGGCAGCATGGAGCCGGACGGAATCCGGTAGGGCTCCACGATGAAGGTGCGGAACACCAGCGCCACCAGCAGCATCTTCACGAAGCCGCCGACGAAGTCCGCCGCGGACTCCTTGCGGAACGCGCCCAGGTGCTGCGTGGTCAACGCCTCCAGCGCCTTCACCTCGCGCACCAGCGCGTCCGAGTCACCCGCCGCCGACGCGCCCTCCACCTTCAGCGCCTGCTCGGCGATCTGCTCCGCCACCGCCGGGGAGACCTTCTCCCGCACGGCCGGCTTCTGGAGGATGCGCTCGTTCTCCGAGATGAGCTCGTGCGCCTCGTGCCGCAGGCGCCGCAGCTGCTTCTCCTTGGGCGACACGTTGCGCCAGACCAGCAGCGCCGCGAAGTACGCCACCATCAACAGCCCCAACCCCTTCATCGCCGGCTGCGCCCATGAGGCCGCCGTGGGCACGTACTCGATGAGCACCGTGTACGGGAACAGCACGATGGCGACGATGCACAGCGGCGCCCACAGGCTGGTGAGCATCTCCCGCCACACCAGCGTGCGCCGGGCGCGCACCTGCTCGGGGGTGCGCCGGGCCGCCATCACGGACGCCAGCTTCGCGGGAGGGGTGGCCGAAGGACTGGCGGCGTTCATGGGCTACTGCTCCGTCTTCAGGACCGCGAGGAAGGCCTCCTGAGGAATCTCCACCGTGCCCACCTGCTTCATGCGCTTCTTGCCCTCCTTCTGCTTCTCGAGGAGCTTGCGCTTGCGGCTGATGTCGCCGCCGTAGCACTTGGCGAGCACGTTCTTGCGCATGGCGGAGATGGTCTCGCGCGAGATGATCTTCGCGCCGATGGCCGCCTGGATGGCCACCTCGTACATCTGCTTCGGGATGACCTCCTTGAGCTTCTCGCACACCTCGCGGCCGCGCTGGTACGCGCGCTCGCGGTGCACGATGACGCTCAGCGCGTCCACCGGGTCCCCGTTGATGAGGATGTCCAGGCGCGCCAGGTCCGCCTCCTGATAGCCGGTCAGCTCGTAGTCCAGGCTCGCGTAGCCGCGCGACACGCTCTTGAGCCTGTCGAAGAAGTCGAAGACCACCTCGGCCATCGGCATCTCGTACGTCACCTGCACGCGCTGACCGCTGCTGCCCAGGTACTTCATGTCCTTCTGCACGCCGCGGCGCTCCTGGCACAGCTTCAGGATGGCGCCCAGGTGATCATTGGGGACGTGGATGTGACAGGTGAGGATGGGCTCCTCGAACTTCTCGATGCTCTGCACCGACGGCAGCTTCGCGGGGTTGTCCACGAGCAGCACGTCCCCCTTGCTGGTGGTGATGCGGTACACCACGCTGGGCGCGGTGGTGATGAGGTCCAGGTTGTACTCGCGCTCCAGGCGCTCCTGGACGATCTCCATGTGGAGCAGGCCCAGGTAGCCGCAGCGGAAGCCGAAGCCGAGCGCCGTGGAGGACTCGGGCTCGTACGTGAAGGCGGAGTCGTTGAGCTTCAGCTTCGCCAGCGCGTCGCGCAGGTTCTCGTACTGGTCCGAGTCCACCGGGAAGATGCCGGAGAACACCATCGGCTTGACTTCCTGGAAGCCGGGGAACGGCTCCGCCGTGGGGCGGGCCTCCTCCGTGACGGTGTCACCGACCTTGGCGTCCTGGAGCTCCTTGATGTTGGCCACGAGCACGCCCACCTCGCCGGCCATCAGCTGCGTCACCGGACGGGAGAACGGGCTGAAGACGCCCAGCTCCTGGACCTCGAAGACCTTGTTGTTGCTCCACAGCTTGATCTTCTGCTTGAGCTTCAGCGTGCCCTCGAGCACGCGCACCAGCGTCACCACGCCCCGGTAGTTGTCGTACCAGGAGTCGAACACGAGCGCCTTGAGGGGCGCGTCCGGCACGCCCGTCGGAGGGGGCACGCGGGCCACCACGGACTCGAGGATCTCGTGGATGCCGATGCCCTCCTTCGCGGACGCGGGCACGGCCACCGACGCGTCGATGCCGATGACGTCTTCGATCTCGGCGCGCGTGCGGTCGACATCCGCGCTGGGCAGGTCGATCTTGTTGATGACCGGGATGATCTCCAGGTCGTGGTCCAACGCCATGTAGACGTTGGCGAGCGTCTGCGCCTCCACGCCCTGCGACGCGTCCACCACCAGCAGCGCGCCCTCGCACGCGGCCAGGCTGCGGCTCACCTCGTAGGCGAAGTCCACGTGTCCGGGCGTGTCGATGAGGTTCAGGACGTACTGCTTGCCGTCCTTCGCCGTGTAGTTCATCCGCACGGACTGGGCCTTGATGGTGATGCCCCGTTCCCGCTCGATGTCCATGTTGTCGAGGAACTGGGCCTGCGCCTCGCGCTTGCTCAGCGTCCCCGTCTTGTCGAGGAGGCGGTCGGCCAGCGTCGACTTCCCATGGTCGATATGGGCGATGATGCAGAAGTTGCGGATGTGCGCGTTTTCAGCCGGCATGTTCGGGGCGCTCGTCGAAAGAAGCGGGCGTGAGTAACATCGAACCGCGCGAAAATCTACGCGCGAACGACTGCCCGACGAGCAACCCCACAGGGGCGCTCGATTGTTCCCCCAGCGTCATGCCGCCCCAGTGCCCCCCCGGGCACGACGGAGCCCGGGAGGCGCCCCGAGGGCCCCACCCGGACTCCCCTGCCCTGCGACCCGGCGGGCTTCAGCCGTGAGCGCGGCCCGGCTCGGCCTTCTCGCGGAAGAACGCCACCGTGCGGCGGGCGCCCTCGCGCAGGTCCACGGTGGGCTCCCAGCCGAGGACCTTCTTCGCGAGCGAGTTGTCGATGCACGAGCGCAGCTGCTCACCCGGCTTGCCCGGGGCGTGGGCCGCGGGCGCGGACGAACCCGCCGCCTCGGCCAGCAGGCCGTAGAGCCGGTTGATGTCCGTCTCCACGCCGGTGCCGATGTTGATGGCGCCCACGTAGTCCTTCTCGAAGGCCAGCCGGTTGGCGCGGGCCACGTCGGGACCGAAGACGAAGTCGCGGGTCTGCTTGCCCTCGCCGTAGATGGTGCAACCCTGTCCGGACAACAGGCGCTGGCAGAAGATGGCCACCACGCCCGCCTCGCCGTGCGGATTCTGGCGGGGGCCGTAGACGTTGGCGTACCGGAGGGCCACGTACGGCAGGCCGTACTGGGCCTTGTAGTAACCCAGGTACAGCTCGCCGGCCGCCTTGGAGACGCCGTACGGCGACACCGGCCGCGTGGCGTGGGACTCCGGCGCGGGGAACACGTCCTGCTCGCCGTAGATGGCGCCGCCCGTGGAGCTGAAGATGACCTTCTTGACGCCGGAGACGCGCGCGGCCTCCAGGAGGTTGAGCATGCCGCGGATGTTCACGTCCGCGTCGAAGCCCGGGTCATCCACGCTGCGCCGCACGTCCATCTGCGCGGCCAGGTGACAGAGGACGTCGGGCTTCTCCGCCTTGATGAGCTCGGAGGCCTCCCGGCTGCGGATGTCATGCACCGCCAGCCGGACGCGAGGGTCCAGGTTCTCCTTCCGGCCGCCGGACAGGTCATCCAGGGCGATGACCTCATGCCCACCCCGGAGGAACTCGTCACACACGTGCGAGCCAATGAAGCCCGCGCCACCCGTCACCAGGACTTTCACGCTATCGCTCTCCCCGCCATCCGGCCGTGGCCGGACCCGTCTTCACATCCAGGATCACTCGCGGCGGCAACCTATGCCGGGGAGCGTCGCACGGCAACCTCGCGGAAGTACGCGATGGTCTCTCGCAAACCCTCTTCCAGCGGCACCTTGGGCTCCCAGTTCAGGATCGTGCGGGCCCGGGTGATGTCTGGCTGACGCTGCTTGGGGTCGTCCTTGGGCAGCGGCTTCTCGATGATCTTCCCGCCCCCGCCCGCCGCGGTGCGCACCGCCTCCGCGAACTGACGGATGGTCATCTCCCGGGGGTTGCCGATGTTGACCGGGTTGGGCTCGTCCGACAGGGCCAGCCGCACCAGGCCGTCCACCAGGTCCTTCACGTAACAGAACGAGCGCGTCTGGCTGCCGTCGCCGAACACCGTGAAGTCCTCGCCCTGGAGCGCCTGGCCCACGAAGGCCGGCACCACGCGGCCGTCGTTGAGGCGCATGCGCGGGCCGTAGGTGTTGAAGATGCGGACGATGCGCACCTGCACGCCCTTGCGCCCGTAGGCCGCCGTGATCGCCTCCGAGTAGCGCTTGGCCTCGTCGTACACCGAGCGCGGACCGATGGGATTGACGTTGCCCCAGTAGTCCTCGCGCTGCGGGTGCACCAGCGGGTCCCCGTACACCTCGGAGGTGGACGCCATCAGGAAGACGGCGTGGTGCTTCTCCGCCAGCTTCAGCCCGTTCTCCGTGCCGATGGAGCCCACGCGCAGCGTCTCCAACGGGAGGTTCGCGTAGTCGATGGGCGAGGCGGGCGAGGCCAGGTTCAACACGTAGTCGAGCGGCCCCTCCACCGGGATGCCCTCGGTGATGTCCGCCTTCACGTACGAGAAGCCCGGGCGCCCCTTCAGGGTGCGCAGGTTCTCCTCGTTGCCGGTGATGAGGTTGTCCACCGCCGTCACCGCGGCCGCGCCGTCATCCAGCAGGCGCTCACACAGGTGCGAGCCAACGAAGCCCGCGCCGCCCAGGACCACCACTCGCTTCCCCTGCATGCTCTTCACGTGCCGCCTCTTTCCTCAAATCTCGTCGAAGGTCGCCTGCCCGGGCAGCTGCGCCTTGTACTTCTCCAGGACCAGGTCGATGCCCTGGCGGATGTACTCGGCCACGGGCACCTTGGTCTTCTGGTTCAGCGCCTTGAGGAGCTCGTTCTGCTCCGGGGTAATGTAGATGGTGGTGCTGACTTTCTTTCGGGCCATGGCGATATGTGAAAATATATGGAATGACGTGGCGCGCGGAAGCATCTCGTGCACATGTCCTGGCCCAGACGCCCCATCGTCGCGGGAGCTCCGGATGACAGTCGGCAAGCGCTGGATTTTCCTCGGATTCGTCACCACGGGCCTGCTCGCGGGCTGCGCCGGGAACAAGGCCTCCGGGCCCAATCAGGGCATCTCGGGTCAATCCTCACCCACCACCACCGGCGAGTCCGTGAAGCCGGAGCGCTCGCGTGGCGAGCACGTCACGGCGCAGGACGTGAACGGTGACGGCAAGCCCGACGTGTGGACGTACACGGTGGACGTCGAGGGCTCGGACACGCTGCGCAAGGTGCGCCAGGAGCTGGACCTGAACTGGGACGGGCGCGTGGACCTCACGCGCTACTTCGACGAGTCCGGCGCGCTGATGCGCGAGGTGATGGACCTGGACTACGACGGCAAGGTGGACGCCACCTACTTCTACGAGAAGGGGGCCAACACGCGCCGCGAGCGGGACTTCGACGGGGACGGCAAGCCCGACAGCGTCACGTACTACGAGCGCGGCGTGCTGGTGCGCAAGGAGCGCGACACCAACGGCGACGGCCGCGTGGACTATTGGGAGTACTGGGAGAAGGGCCAGGTGGACCGCATCGGCGAGGACCTGGACGGCGACGGCACCGTCGACAAGTGGACCCGCAACCCCAACAACGCGGCCAGCGACTGAGGCGCCGGGCCGCGTCCACCTTCCGGGTACGACGGGGACTGCTACGGCTTGCTGGTGCCGGTGCGACCGTAGGAGTCCTCCAACCGGACGACGTCATCCAGCTCGGGGGTGCTCACCTCGAGGATGTCGCAGTCGGTGATGGCCACCATGCGGTGCTTGGTGAGCGGCTTGATGTGGTAGCTCTCGCCCGGGTTCATCTCCTTCTCGATGAGCCCCTGTCCCTCGTCGACGACGAAGAGCAGCTTGCCGCTCTGGACGTGGATCGTCTCGTCCTTCTGGTTGTGGTACTGCAGGCTGAGCTTGTGGCCCTGCTTCACGTGCAGCAGCTTGCCCACATAGCGCTCGGTGTGGGCCCAGATGAGCTCGTGGCCCCAGGGCTTCTCCACCCGCCTCGTCGTCGTCATGGTGCTTCCTGTCTTCCTCGGCCGCTCTTCAGTTCGTGCCGGCCACGAACGCGTCGAGCTGCGTCTCTCGCTTGAAGTCTGACAGATACCGGGTGGCGGCGTCCTTCGAGGCGAAGGTGCCCATCCGCACGCGGTACCAGGTGCCCTTACCGGCCACCTCCGCCGTGACGATATACGGGGCATAGCCGCGGTCGCGCAACCGACCCATGAACCGCTCGGCCTCCTGCTTGTCCTGGAACGCCGAGAGCTGGAGCGTGAACGCCCCACCCTTCACCGCGGGGTCCGGCAGCTGCGCGGCCCGGGCGATGGCCTCCTTCAGCCCCCCACCCTCCTTCTGCGTGGTGCGCGTGGGGACGGCCGCCACCTCCACCTTGCCGGACACCACCGCGGGCTTCACCGCGAGGGCCGCGGGCTTCTCGGCGGCGGGGGCGGGCTTCTCCGCGACGGGCTTCTCCACGGGCTTGGGCGCCTCGGCGACGGCCTTGGGCTCCTCGGCGGGCTCCTCCGGGGGCAGCTCACCGGTGTCCGGGTCCGGCGTCGGGGCCAGCGCGGCGGTCTTCACCGGCTCGGCGGGCTTGGCCACGGGCTTCTCGGCGACGGCGGGCGCCTTCGGGGCGGGCTTGGGCACGGGGGGCGCGATGGGCTCGGCGCTGGCCTTGCGCGTGAGTTCGTCCTGGAACGTCAGCTGCGGCTCCTTGCGCACGGCCTGCAGCGCCTGGGCGTTGGCGTCCAGGGCGGAGAGCAGATCCGGGGCGCTGGCCGTCTGGGCATCCCCCGCGAGCTTCTTGCCCACGACGACGCCCAGCACGAAGACGGCGCCGAGCACCACGATGCCGGCGATCAACAGGCTGACAATCTGCCGGTTGTCCAGAGAGACATCGAACTTCTCTTTCATCCGGTGGGCGTCACGCATGACTCTTGGAATCCTCGCGCGCGGACAGAGCGGGCCACACGAGTCCGTGTTGCGGCCTGTAGCGTCGGCGTCGAAGGAAGGTACGCCCCACCTCCCACACGGTCAAATTCACGGAAAGCGGCGCGCTCGCGCCGCGCGGCTACCGGGCGAGCGACGTCGACGCGAGGGGCTGCGTGGCGAGCACCACCGGAGGCAGCACCGAGCCCACGGGCTCCTGCCGGGGCGCTGGCGCGTTGAGGCGCGCGCGCAGCTCCTTGCCCGCGGCGAACGAGAGCGTGCGGCGCTCGGGCACGGCGACGCTCTTGCCCGTCTTCGGGTTGCGGCCCGTGCGTGCGCGCCGGGTGCGCAGCGAGAAGACGCCGAAGCCGCGCAGCTCGATGCGCCGGCCCGCGACCAGGGCCTCCGACATGCAGTCGAAGACGGCGTGGATGATGGACTCCAACTCACGTCGCGGCACGTGGGGCGCACGCTCCGCGATGCGTTCGATGAGCTCACTCCTCGTCATGGCACACCTCGGCCGAGCGGGACGAGGGACTCTACAGAAGCCAGCCCCGCGAGGACAAACGCCCCCGGGTCCAGGCTCAACGCAGGCGCACGTCGGCGGGCCCTTCCACCTCCACCTCGGCCCCGCCACCGCCCTTGAGGATGACCTCCGCGCCGTCCGGCACCAGCAGGCGCACGGTGCGGCCCAGCGGCACCTCGCGCCCCTCGAGCAGCACCGCGGTGGCCAGGTCATCCGTCTCCGCTATCGCGAAGCCGTCCTCCACCACCGCCACCAGCCCGCCCTCGCCCAGGTCTCCGGCGTGGATGAAGGGGACCTTGGGGCGGAACGGCGGCGCGGGCAGCGGCTGGTGCGGCCCCTCGTGCTTCGTGTCCGAGCCGAGCCGGCTCAGTCCGTTGGGCGTGAAGAAGGCGACGAAGTACTGCGTGGACGAGTACGCGTCCTCGTGGGCGCTCTTGGGCGTCACCTGCACGTTGGTGTAGCGGGCGGCGACGATGCGCAGCGCGCGAGGCGCCTCCTGCACGCCGCCGTCCGCCCAGCGGAACGACGGGAGGTTGGAGCCGTGCAGCTTCGCCTCGTCCGCGTCGCCCACCTCCAGCGTGTCGCCCTTCTCCAGGAAGCGCAGGCCGCCACCGAAGTACTCGAGCACGGCGGGCCCGGTGGCGGTGAGCTTCACGTCGCCCATGAGCTGCGCGCCCACGGCGATGGTGTACTCGGCCTTGCCCTCCTTGCGCACCACCGGGGCGCCAGCCGCGAGCAGTCCGGCGATGGGCTTGTCCGAGCGCTCCTTGCAGCCGGCGACGAGGCTGGCCGCGGCCAGCAGGCATCCCACGAGGCGCTGCGCCATGTCCCGTACTCCTCCCGGTTGACTCGAGCTCAGACGATCCACCCACCACCCAGGACCCGGTCCTGAGCGTAGACCACCGCGGCCTGTCCCGGCGTGACGGCGCGCGCCGGAGCCTCCAGCTTCACCGAAACGAGACCGTGAGGGGAGATCTCCACGCGTCCGGCGGCGCCGGCGTGGCGGTGGCGGATACGGACCTCCACGGGCGTCTCGGGCGACGGCGGTGAGTCCACCCAGTGGGGCTGCAGCAGCCCGAAGCGATCCCTCCCCGTGTCCTCGGCGTTGCCCACGACGACGCGGTGGGTGTCCGGCTCCAGGCGCTGGACGTAGCGCACCTGGCCACCGCCCAGGTTGAGGCCCTTGCGCTGCCCCACCGTGTAGCGATGGATGCCGTGGTGCTTGCCGAGCACCTGGCCCTCGGCGTCGACGATGTCGCCCTCGGGCTGGGGACCCGCGACCTTCTCCACGAAGCCCGCGTAGTCGCCGTCCGGCACGAAGCAGATCTCCATGCTCTCCGGCTTGTGGCTGGTGGGCAGCGCGTGGCGCTCGGCGACGGCGCGCACCTGGGCCTTGGTCATGTCGCCCACGGGGAAGACGATGTCGCGCAGCTCGTCCTGGCCCAGCGTGAAGAGGAAGTAGCTCTGGTCCTTGGCCGGGTCCGCCGCGCGGCGCAGGACGTAGCGGCCGTCCTGCTCCTCGACGCGCGCGTAGTGGCCCGTGGCCAGCCTGGCGCCGAGCGCGCGGGCCCGCTTGAGCAGGAAGTTGAACTTCACGTCGCGGTTGCAGGCCACGCACGGGATGGGCGTGCGTCCCCCCAGGTAGGACTGGACGAAGGGGTTGACGACGCGGTCCTGGAAGATCTCCTCCGCGTTGGCGACGTAGTACGGGATGCCCAGCGACTGGGCGACGGCGCGCGCGTCATCGATGTCGTCGGGACTGCAGCAGCTGCCGCACTTCGCCTTGCCCTCGTAGGACCAGACGCGCAGGGTGATGCCGATGACCTCGTGGCCCTGCTCCTTGAGCAGGGCGGCAGCGGCCGAGGAATCCACCCCGCCGCTCATCGCAACGACGACTCGCATGGTGCCCTTCCTACACGCCCTGGCCTCCGGGCGCACGCGGCAGGACGCCGGACGTCCCTGGAACCCGACCAGGAGGCACCCGGGGGCAGGCCCGCCCCGACCGGCACAGGGGCAGGCGCGCCTTCGTCCGCCCCGGCACGTCCACGCCCGCCACGGGAGCAGGCCGCCAGCCTCGGCCCCTCGGACGAGCCACGTGTCAGCCCGCGCACCGCCGCGCGAGCGGACCGCCGACCTCAGGCCTTCGGACGGGCCGCGTGCCAGTCCTTGAGCCGCTGCGCGAGCGCCTCGCGGGTGTTCAACGCGGGGTCATCCAGCACGGAGTCCATGAGGAAGCGGGTGGCCTCCCCGACGATGGGCGACGGACCGACGCCGAGCGTGGACATGATGTCTCCGCCGGTGAGCGCCAGGTCCTTGGCCACCAGGGGCGGCTTCGCCGCGGCGAGCGCCTCCAGCCGGGTACACAGCCGCTCCAGCTCCGCCGAACGCTCGGGCGCACGCACCTGGACGCGGGCCCGGGCCACGGGGAGCAGCGCGGGCAGCTGCGCGAGCCCCACCCGCGCCAGGAGTCGACGCAGCGCGGGGTCCGTGTCGGCGAAGCGCTCCTCGAGCTTCGCGGTCTCCACGAGCAGCGCCACCAGGTCGGCGACCTTGTTGGGAAACTTCAGCCGCAGGCCGATGTCCCGGGCTTGATTGCGGTCCACCAGGTCCGCGAGCAGCGCGGCCAGCCGGACCTCGAGCTCCGCGGGCGCGGCCTGCACGGCGGCGCGAGCAAGCCGGGCCTCCTCGGGCGTAGCGCGCGCCACCTCGGGGAGGAACACGTCCAACAAACCCGTCTCCACGAGCAGCACGAGTCCCCCTTCCGCGCGCGGGGACAAGAGCAGCTTGACCAGCTCCTCGCGCACGCGCTCCAACGCGACCTTGCGGAAGACGCCGAGCGTGGCGGGGATGGCGTCGCGCGTGGCGGAGTCCAACGAGAAGCCAAGCACGGCGGCGAAGCGGACCGCGCGCATGGGGCGCAGGCCGTCCTCGGAGAAGCGCTCGAACGCGGAGCCCACGCACTTGATGAGCTGGGCCTGCAGGTCCGTCTGGCCGCCGAACGGGTCCACCAGGTCGCGGTCCAACGGGTTGTAGGCCATCGCGTTGATGGTGAAGTCGCGGCGGGACAGGTCCTTGACGATGTCGCGCTCGAAGGCGACGGAGCTGGGCCGGCGCCCGTCGAGGTAGTCCCCTTCCGAACGGAACGTCGTCACCTCCACGTGGGTGCCGCCCTGCACGACGGTGACGGTGCCGTGCTGGATGCCGGTGGGGATGACCTTCTTGAAGGCGCGCTGGACCTCCTCGGGCAGCGCGCTGGTGGCCACGTCGAAGTCCTTCGGGGGGACCTGGCGCACCATGTCCCGCACGCAGCCGCCCACGAGGTACACGGCGTGGTTGAGCTCCCGCAGCCGCGCGATGACGTCGAGCACGGGGCGGGGAATGTCGGCGTTGTGGAGATTCGAGAGCATTCGTCCCAGGTCGGCGGGCGTCGTGCCCGCCTGACACCTGGGTTGTACTTGCGCGCCCTACTCGGGATCCAGGCCCAGGACGCGCTGTCGTGTTCAGGACTCCGGCGCACAGGCCCCCTCGGAGGGAGCCGGGCGTGGGGAGTGCTCAGCCCTCGATGTCGCCGAGGATCTTCCCGATGGGGGTCGGGGTGCCGATCATCTTCTGGAAGACGCTCCGATTGTCGGAGCCCTCGTCGTACCGCTGGATGGCCTCGTTCGTCGGGTTGGGCAAGGTGGGCGAGCGGCCCGAGTAGTCGTTGCGGCTCGGCAGGCCGTGCTCGGCGCGGATCTTGTTCTCCGTGGGCGCCCAGCCCGCGGGGGTGTGCGGCGTGGGCTTCAGGCCCACCGTCTCGAACTCCTCGGTCAGCATCGTGCGGCGGTTGAGGTTCGCCTTCATGTTGTCGGCGAAGTCGGGGTAGCGCTTGAAGACGTCGGCGTTGGCGTGCTTGCTCGACTCGATGGAGCCCACCTGGAGGCCGTTGGAGGCGCGCCACGCGTGGACCGACTCGTGGCCCAGGCTGTTGAAGCGCTGATGGCCGGGAGCCGACTCGTCGTAGTTGATGCGGCTGGGCAGGCCCGCGCTGGGCTGGCCGTCGTGACGGTAGGCCGGACGGATGGACTCGAAGGTGCCCTGGTGCCGAGGCAGGTGCGACATGGGCATGTCGGCGTTGCGGCCCGAGTAGATGTCCGTGGCGGTGATGGGGTTGCGCACGGTGCCCGTCTGGCCGGGGTTGAGCGCCTGGGTGCGGCCGTCGAGCTCCGTCATCATCCGATTGCCGGTCGGCCGGTTCATCAACGTCTGGGTGGACTCGCGCGTGTCGCGGGTGAAGTCCGCGAACTGGGCGCCGCTCTGGCCACCATCGCGGCGGGTCCGGATGCCCGGGAGGTCCGGGTGGGTGACGCCGTAGTCGGTGGGCTTGAGGTTGTTCTTCCCATCCTGGAGCTCCGTGGCGGACGGACGGGCCTTGGGCAGCGACGTCGTGTCGGGCTTCGCCGGGGTGCTGTTCGCGCGGGGGCGCGACGTCGTGTCCGTCTTGGGGGACGGCGAGGAGAACGACGGGCGGGAGCGGAGCTTCATGGGGGATCGCCTCGGAGTGGGAGTCGGTGACGGGGAAGCCCTAGAGCATTCCCCATGCCGACCCTTCCCCACCTCGGATCCACTCCTCGGGCCTCGTGATTTCAGTGGGTTGAGGACTCGCGGCGGCGACTCCAGACGAGGGCGCTGATGTCTGGGGTCAAGGGGGTGATGACGGTCGTCATCAGGGGGCGAGGCCCGGAATTGGAGGCACGGGGCTCGGGCGTGGCACGCTCGGGGGTGGTCGTGGCCATCGGACGCATGGATGGCCAGGGTGTTGGTGTTGGAGCGAGTCCCCCACGGGTTGCTGGAGGGTCACGGATGCTTCGCCACACGCTGACGCAGGCATTGAAGGAGCTCCGGACCCGGATTGCCTCGGGCGACCCGGATCTGAAGGCCGCGCGGCACCTGGTCGAGCGACAGGTGCGCATGTCCCCCGAGGCCCACGCGTACCTCGACAAGCTGCTAGCCGAGACGCGCAAGGAGGCGAGTCGCGAGGAGCTTCGGCGACCGTTCCCCGAGGAGCCACCCGCGGCCCAGGTCGTCGAGCACCGGCTCTGGGAGGAAGCCTGTGAGAGCGCCCGGCGGAACATGGCGCCGCCGTTGAGCCTCACGGTGTGGTGGGACGAGGGAGGACTGACGCGCCTGGAGGTGCTGGGGTTGTTGACGTTGGCGTTGCGCAGGCTCGCGGCGACGCCGGAGTTCGGCGCCGGGCCGTTGCTGCCAGGGCTGCAGCGATGAGGTGAGTCGCCCTGTCGCCGAGCGCGGCGGACGGGAACTCGCCGGGCCCGGGATTGGGATTGGCACAGGTGCGGGGCGCCGCCGAGTCCCACGGGGGGGAGAATCGCAGTGGACACTCTTCCCGAGCGAGGCACCCGCTTCACCATCGCCCCCCCAAGGACACGCGTCCGTTCCAGCAGGCACCGACATCCGAACATCCGCCGATCCCTCCATAAACGGCGCCCTGTCCTCGAGGAGCGAGGCTGCTTTAGATGCCTTGTGCATTCACAGCAGCCCACCCAGAGGAACTCATGCTCGCGCGTCCGTCCGCCACCGTGTTCGTCACCGTTGTTTGTTTGATGGGATGTCGTGGGACGTCCTCGAACGCAGCTCTAGCGCAACCCTCGACAGCCGACTCCGCTGGAGCCGCGGCGTCAGCCCTGGAAGCTGCGGCCAGGGAGCTGACCGGGATGTGGACCTGCAGCGGTTCCATCCATGGGCCAAAAGGTGCGAGCCCGAGCGAGGTTCGACTCGAGGCCCGGTTGGAGCTCGACAAGGCCTGGCTGCGAACCGACTTCGTGACGGTGTCCGGCCAGTATCCCTACAAGTTCACATCGTACCGAACGTTCGATTCGACGGCACATACGTGGAGGAATGTCATCCTCGACAACATGGGAGGCGAAGCCACGTCTTCGTCCACGGATGGCATCACCTGGGTTGGCGAGTCGGCGGGCCCCATGGGCAGGATGAAGATCCAGGACACCGAGCACCTCGTCTCGACTGCGAAGCTGACGCTGCGCGGCCAGTACTCGATGGATGGCCTGAGCTGGAGCACCGGCTACGATCTGACCTGCGAGAAGTGACGAGTTGCTCCCTGTATTCGAATCTCCGACGATGCCCACGGCCCGGTGGCCCTGCGCTCGCACATCTTCAAAACAGGGGATTCTCCATGAACCGCTTGAAGCTGTTGTTGCTGGGGTGCGTCGCCGTGCTCGCATTCGGGTGCGGAACGTCACCGGACGAGGTCAGCCTCGACAACGAGACCCGCGCCACCCAGGAGCTGACTGGCTGTACCGCGACCTGCGAGTACGGCACGGTCAGCTGTCCGTCTTCCGCGACGACGTGCTCCGCGACCCACTACGTGGGCGTGACGTGCGACGGCGTCGACCTTCCGTGCCCTCCGCCGCCAGAGTGTGATCCTTCCCTGCTGCTCTGCACGTCGCTTTCAGGCCAGCTTTGCAACTCCCTCAACGAGGAGGTTCCCTGCTGCGTCATGGAGACAACCGGCTCGTGGGAGAGTTCCTGCGTGTGCTTCCGAGCAGGCGCGACGCGGCCTCCCTACCGGTGGATGTGCGCGCTGTAGGCGACCCTACCGCGCGTCATCGCTGACGGCCTTCCTCAACGCAGGTCGAGGATGACTGGAATCACGCCCCTCCCCGACCCTCGTCGGACACGGGAGGGGCGACGGTGCGCAACCCTTCCAGATAGGATGGGGTGGCGCGGCCGGCGCGTCACCCCGAACCCCTGGAGGGATTCGACGCCATGCTGACCAAGGCCTTCGTCGTCCTCGCGCTGGTGTTCATCAGCGGTCTCGAGGCCTCTGTCTTCTGCTACAGCCACTGGGGATACTTCATCACACCGCCGAGCGGAGCGGGCGTGATTGCCGACTCGCACCGACTCGAAGCCCTGACGTACTTCAGGATCGACTCGGACGGGAACGTGGAGATAAGTCCGACCCCGCCCATCGTGCCGAGCGAGTTCATCGGATGCCCTCTCTTCGACTTCGAGTCCGGGTGCATGGATGACCGACTGATGGCCGCGGTCATCACGTTGCCGGGAGATGTCTCTCGGACGGAGTCGGTGGAAGCACTGCGTCCGCACATCGACCGCACGTGCGGAAACTGGGCCACGCCCCAAGGGGGCATGGCGATCACGGTGCAAGGCGATTCGGGACAGCTGCGATTGGTGACCTGCCGATCTGGAGAGATCAGCAATGACGTCTTCGCCTATCGGGAGGTGCTGTTCGCCCATGGCGAGGAGAAAGAGGTGGCCTCCGTCGAATATGAGATCTCGGGCTTCGAGTTCCTCACGATGCCGCTCTTCTTCATGCATCTGCTGCCCTTCAACATCGGCCTCTATGTGATTGGCCGGGTCGCTGGGAAGCAATGGTATGGCCCCCCTCCCCCATCCGCAGTGAGCGGGCTCCCGTCCAGTCCGTAGCGCGCTCAGGGCAGACGGTCACGCGGCCAGGCTGTGTCGCTTCCTCGCGACGAGCGCCCCTGCGCGCGCCCTACGGCACTGGCCTGCGTTCTTTCCACCCTCAGCAGATGCCAGACCCCGGGTATTGCCGCAAGCCCCCCGGGTCATGGTCCACCGTCGGCCGTTTCGACACAGGAGTGGGAGGACCGAGCCATGACCATGGAACCGATGACGCAACACGCCGTGGTGATTGCGGGAGGAGGCCCGACCGGGCTGATGCTGGCGGCGGAGCTGGCATTGGCGAAGGTGGATGTGGCCATCGTCGAGCGACGGGCCAGTCAGGAGGTCGCCGGCTCACGCTCGCGAGGCCTGCACGCGCGCAGCCTGGAGGTGCTCGATCAGCGCGGGGTCGTCGAGCGCTTCGTCTCGCAAGGGCAACCGGTCCAGAACGTGGCGTTCGGGCAGACGCCGCTGGACCTCAGTGACTTCCCGACACGTCACAATCACGGGCTCGCGCTCTTGCAGGAGCGCTTCGAGCGCATCCTCGCGCAGTGGGTCGGCGAGCTGGCAGTGCCCATCTACCAAGGGAGCGAGGTGACGGGCTTCACGCAAGGAGATACCAGCGTCGACGTGGCGCTCTCAGACGGCCGGACGTTGCGGGCGAAGTACCTCGTCGGGTGCGACGGGGGGCGAAGCCTCGTCCGCAAGGCAGCGGGCATCGAGTTCCCAGGATGGGACGCGTCGATCAGCTACCTCATCGCCGAGGTCGAGATGACCGGAGCCCCCGCGTTCGGCATCCGCCGGGACGAGAAGGGCACGTTCGCCATGGGCAAGCAGGCGGACGGAAGCGTGGGCGTCGTGCTGAGAGAGGAGCAGGTCAACACGGGCGACGCGCCGACGCTCGAGACGCTGCGCGAGAGCCTCATCGCGCTCTACGGATCGGACTTTGGCCTGAGAAGCGCCACGTACCTTTCGAGGTTCACCGACATGACGCGCCAGGCGGCGTCCTACCGGAACCGGCGGGTGCTCCTGGCTGGCGACGCGGCCCACGTGCACTCGCCGATGGGAGGACAGGGGCTCAACCTCGGCGTGCAGGACGCCGTGAACCTGGGGTGGAAGCTGGCCCAGGTCGTGCGCGGTGTCTCTCCGGAGAGTCTGCTCGACACGTACCAGGCCGAGCGGCACCCCGTCGCGGCACGTGCGCTGCGAAAGACCATGGCGCAGACCGCGCTCAGCCGAGGTGACGCACGGATGGATGCCGTGCGCGAGACGCTGTCGGAGTTGCTGCGGATGGACGGGCCACGCAAACAGTACGCGGCGCTGATGTCGGGGCTGGACGTCCACTACGACCTGGGCGCGGGACACCCGCTGCTCGGGCGTCGCATGCCGGACCTCGACCTGGTGACCGCCGAGGGCCCACGGCGCGTGTTCCAGCTGTTGCACGAGGCACGGCCGGTGTTGCTCGACCTGGGAGAACCTGGGGGACTCGACATCACACCTTGGGAGGACCGGGTCCAACGGATCGCGGCTCGATACACGAGCGAGTGGGAGCTCCCGGTGCTCGGCGTGGTCACCGCCCCCGTCGCGGTACTCATTCGTCCGGATGGACACGTTGCGTGGGTCGGCGAGGGTACGGGCCAGGGTCTGCGTGAAGCCCTGACCGGATGGTTCGGGCCGCCGCGTACGACGTGACAGGCGTTCGAGCATCGTGGCGCATAGGATGCGCCGCCATGGACTTCCCGGCGCGGCTCGAGGCGCTCACGCACCAACTCCGCCCCTGGTCCTCGCTCTGGTCCCGCTCCGTCCTCCAGGGCTGGCCCGAGTCCGGCGCCGCCTATCCCGAGGATTGGCTCGCCTACGCCCGGTCACTCGATGAAGCAGGCGAGCGACGACTGGACCAGGGAATACTCGTGGGCGAGCCGCCTCCGTCCCTGGGCACGCTCCTGAGCGCACTTCAGGAGCTGACGTCGCTTCCCTGGCACGAGGGCCGGCATGCACTGACGGTCGCGGAGACGCAGGGGCTCAGCGACAAGAAAACGCACGAGCTCGAGCGGGTGCTCGCCCTGCTCGGACCGAGAACGCGCTTCATCCAACAGGCGGTCGATATCGGAGGCGGCATGGGACACCTCGCCCGACTCTGTGCGCGGACGTTCGGGTGGAGATTCCACAGCATCGATCGAGACACTGCATTGCAGGACAAGGGGCGACGTTGGCTGACGAGGACCCGTTCGCCCGCCACGGACACCCTGAGCTTCATCCATGCCGCCGTCGAGGACGGACTCCAACCGCAGATCGATCCGCTCTTCTGCGGTCCGGACCGGGCCTCCATCGGCCTGCACACGTGCGGGCCTCTCGCCCTCACGCAAATCCGCAAGAGCCAGGGGGCGGGCTTCGTCCTGAACATCGGCTGCTGTTACGACAAGCTCGAGGTCCCCAGGGACTACCCCGTCTCCCGCGTCGGGCGCGCGCATCCCCTGCCCTTCACGCCGCATGCCCTGGCACTGACCACGCGGGGGAGGCCACAGAAGACCGAAGCGGAGTTCGCGCGGATGAAGCGGGTGTACGCGTGGCGATTCGCGTTCCATCTCCTCTCGAAGCGACAGTTTCCCGAGCGAGCTTTCGTCAGGGCCGGGGACGCGCCTCGGGCGCTCTATGACGGCCCCTTCGCCCTCTACGCGCTCGACCGCATGGAACGACTGGGGCTCGACTCCGGAATGACGGAGGGCGAACTGAATGCCTTCGAGGTCTCCGTTCGCGCCGAGACACGGGACCTCTTGCTCTGTCATTTGCTGAGGGACCGCTTCGCGAGGGCGTTGGAGGTCGTTCTCCTGATCGATCGGGCGATGCTCCTGGAAGAGGTGGGCTTCGAGGTCGAACTCCTCCAGCTCTTCGAGCCGAACCTGTCTCCGCGAAACCTCGCGCTCATCGCATCACGGAGCGCTTGAGTGCATCCCCGACAGGGCGATCCATGTGCCTGAGGCTTCCACCCCGTTCGTCAGAAGCTGACTTTCACGATCGGAAGATGCTCGTGCAGACGATTCATGATGGCCAGGATGCGATCCACATGCTCGTCTGCGCGTCCCGATGGCGGCGCGAATCGATCGAGCCAGAAGCGCACGCTCTTGCCCTTGCATGAGATGCCCGAGTGACGCCAAGGCGGTCCTCCACGTCCGGGTGGATACTGCGCGGCCCAGAGATCCAGGAACGCGTCGACAATCTCGAGGTGCTCCTCATCGGGCGTCGATGCGAATTTGATTTCAACGGAGAGCTCGCCATTCGTCTCCATCTCGTACGGGAGCCGCTCCACCAGAGCGTGGTACCCCGAGAGCTTGAACGGACACGACGGCGGATCTGGAATCGGCGTTGATGCGTCGATGACCGGGGCATCGGCGCTGGGGTCGTCGATATCGTCGTCGTCGACGATGACCGTGCGCAAGCGCTGACGAACGAGTACCCCGTCTCGAAGAAAGTACCGATATCCGCTCTCCGGACGCACGGCGCTCTCGAATACGACCTCGCCTTCGTCTTCGTACTCGCCCAGCGTGATCCGGCGACGCCGTTCGATCTGGAGCTTCGCGCCGGGACCGTAGGTGAACCATTTGCGCTCGGTGATCACCACGACGTGCACATGCGCTTCGTCGTCGAGGAAGCCCAGCGGCTCGATGGTCTCGACGGGCTCCTGCAGTGGGTCGACCGTTCGCAGTGCAGGATACACAGTGGTCGTTTGCACGAACCACGCGCGCGCGACGCGGTGCCGCTCGAGAAACGCGTGGAGGTCTCGCGTGCGTGTCGCGTGCTCCACGTCCAGATGAGGCAGCCAGCCGCCAGTGCCGAACCAGCGTCGCCGCTCGTCGATCGGGCGCTCCAATCCCCAGGCAGAGGCACGGACGAACCCGAGTTCCCGCATCTCGCGCAGGAGCTCGCTGCGCTGATACGCCGTGAGCGGGCGCTCGCATTCGAACAAGAACAACCCCACCGCGTTTGGAGCAGCAGCAGGAGCAAAACCGGAGATCATCATCAGGGTCCGCCGGACAGATGTTGCTCAGCGCTCGGAAACTTGAGCGCGCGCGTCTTACAGCCCCAGCGACCGCGCCTTCAATACGAAAACCGATGACGGACGGACGCGGAGGCGAAGAGGCACGCAACAAAGTGTGCTCCCTTGTCGCCGTACGACGGGGTGCTACTGGCGGGCGCAGCCCCAGGTGCCAGCCGACGTGGCGAAACTTCTCGCCGGCCGAGGTCCGCGCGCTTCCGTCTCGCGGCTTGATTGACCACGTCGTGCGGGGAGCGAACCGTCACAAACACATCCATCCCCGAAGACACATCGCCGTCGTTCTCCAGACAAAGTCCTTCAGGCCATCCGCAACAAACCACTTCGCATCAACACACGCCGCCACCAGATTTGCCTCACACACCGCAACCGCGTAGGAGGCAAGACTCTTCTGGATTTCGCATCACCGCCACATGTCTGGAGTTTTCATGCATCATCAATTCGCCCCCTGGATGGTCGCCTCACTGCTCACACTGGCCTCGACAGCAAGGGCATCTCCGCCTGGTGAAGCCGCTCCCCCTTCGGCTCCAATCCTCAGCTACGAAGCCTCGTATCTGGATGCACAGCCCCGAGAGTTCTCGCTGGCCCCCGTCTCAGGCGCCGCCATCCGATACGACGGATGGAGCAACGTCCGCGGAGTCGCTCGCTTCACATTCTGGTGGCCCGTCATCCGCCGAGGATCGCTCGTCTTCATCTCTGCGAGCGAAGTCGACAATTCGGGCAATCGTTTCGTTGGGCTTGCACCTTTCACCGTCCTGAACATCGCACCCAAGGATGGGTATGTGGAATTCCTAGTCAACGTCGACTGGGGCTCTTCACTGAGGATCTCGACGGACTTCCTGGTCATCAATCCTTAGCGCCCATCTCGGAATGAAAGAAGTCAGCCCTCCTGCTGCGTTCTGACAGCAGGAGGGCAGGCGCATGGGGACTGCCCGAGCCGGAAGCGAGCGCCGGTCCCAACGCCACATGGACGCCACGCCGGGAGCAACTTCATCACCACGGCCCCCTCCACTCCAAAAGCCGCTGGAGTTCCGGGGGTTGCAGAGTGACCCCGACAGGAATCGAACCTGTGGCCTGCGGTTTAGGAAACCGCCGCTCTATCCAACTGAGCTACGGGGTCGTGGCAACAAACGCCTGAAACAACGACGCTTTCTAGCAAGAGCCCCGGGGTACCTCAAGCGCAACGTACGGCATCCGCGCCCCCCTCCTGGCCCCTCGCCCGACTGCCCAGGCCCTCCGGATTCGAGCAAATTCCGTCAAATCCACACCCAGTACGCTCCTACTGGACCCTACGTGCTGTTTCGCGGCCCCGCCACCCGACGTCCGTCCACACGGCGACAGAAGTGGCATCTCCCAGCACCTCGCTCCGGCCACTCCCCGTCTCATGGGTCTCCGTCCAGGAACCCCACCCCGAATCATTCCAGGGGTCGAATGTCCTTCCATCGACCTCCCGCGAAGTCGTGGCACTCATCGCCGTCACCACCCTCGTGGGCTGTGGTGTCGATGCGGTCCTTCCCCCGCTGAAAAGGAATGGAATCAGCGCGTCCTCAGCGCTCACCACGGCCCGCTGGGAGACCACCGAGTCCATGAGAGACAGCCGTCACAGCACGTTCATGCGATTCGCGCCTCGACCCCTCTTGGATGTACGATTCAGCACCACTTCCCATGCACACGCGCTCCATCCGAACCCGAGTCCTCTCCGCCGCCCTCGCCGTCGTCGCGCTCTCCGCCTGCGAGGGTGGAGGCGCGGGCCCCGCGAAGCAGGAGCCCAAGGACTCGAGCCCCGTCGTCGCGGTCATCAATGACCGCAACCTGACCGCCAACGAGGTGAAGGCGAAGCTGGACGAGCAGCCGCTCTTCGTTCGCAGCCGCTACGCCACGCTCGAGAAGAAGAAGGAGTTCGTCGACAACCTCGTGCGGTTCGAGCTGCTGGTGCAGGAGGCCCGACGTCAGGGGTTGCAGGACGACCCCGAGATCAAGGCGACGGTGGAGAAGGTGATGGTGCAGAAGCTGCTACGCAAGCAGCAGGAGGCCGCCGCCGGCAAGATCGACGAGCCGGAGCTGCGCAAGTACTTCGAGGAGCACCAGTCTGAGTTCGTCCGGCCCGAGCGCGTGCGGGTCAGCCACATCTACTTGGAGGCCCCGCAGGCCGATGCGGCCAAGCGCGCCCAGGCGCGCACCGCGGCGACGAAGCTGCTGGCGGACCTGAAGGGCAAGGAGGCGGGCCCCACCAAGAGCGCCTTCGAGCTGGCCGCGTCCGAGCAGTCACAGGACCCCGTGTCCAAGTCCTCGGGTGGGGACCTGGGCTTCCGCAGCCGAGAGGAGCTGACGCAGAACTGGGGCACCGCGCTGGCGGAGGCTGCCTTCGGGTTGAAGACTCCGGCGGACATCGGCCAGGTGGTGGAGACGGAGAAGGGCTTCCACCTGGTGAAGCTGCAGAGCCGTCAGCTGGGCATGGACCTGACCTTCGAGCAAGCGCGTCCGCGCATCGAGGCGCGCCTCATGGGCGAGCGCCGCTCCAAGGCCATGGAGGGCTTCATCGATGGCCTGAAGACGAAGGCGAAGATCGAAGTGAAGGACGCCGCGCTCGAGCAGGTGAAGATCGAAGGCGCGGACACCAAGGCCGCCGAGCCCGCGACGGCTCCGACGGCGCAGCCGTAGACTTCGACGGAGGTCCTCCGAGCCGGCGCACGACTCGCGCCGGCTCGTGAGCCCCGATACAACTCACTGTCGCCGGATGTGGAGCTGGATGCTTCCAGCGTCCTCCGTCGTCAGTCCATCCACGACGATGATGATGGCCTCATCCGCCTGCAGGTCGACGTCGACTCTCGTCGGATAATCGCTCCTCGCCGGAGTGCCGTCACACACCAGGACCTGCTCGGGGCGACAGGTCGGCGGATACACCGCGAGCACCGTACCGATGCTCGAGCCCGCAGTGTCCACCTGGTAGGTGCCCGCCTCCGGTGCCACCCAGCGGAACACCTTCTCAGGTCCCGTGTATTCATAGCCGCACCCGCCATGTTCGATACGGCTCGCCCCTGACGTGTTCGCGGTCGCCCAGATGGGCAGCGGGCCGGTCAACAGCACCTCCTCGACCCCCTGACAGTTGGCGGACTCCGTCGTCCCCGATGCGGACACACAGTCCGAATCCTGGGGGAAGTCCACCTGTCCATCCCCATCGTTGTCGATTCCATCCGAGCAGACCGGAGGCACCAACGGGTCCCGCTCGTCCGCATCCATCAAGGACTCGCACCCTGGCTCCGCCGGGAAGTCGACCACCCCGTCACCGTCATCATCCAGGCCATTCCCACACTGGAACGGCATGTCCACGGTCAAGACGAAGTCCGTGGCGACGCTGGCCTCGACAGTGGCCACGACATGCTCGTTCGCCGCCAGGACGACGACCCTCTCGGTCGAACGGGTCTCATCGGTGAGCTGGCACATGCCGATGGAAGCACCTCGACAGGTGTCCTCACGCAGCGCGAGGTACGCGGACTGGACGCTCTCGATCCGGAATCGGTAGGCCCCGGGAATCGGGGCGACGAAGTCGTAGGCATTGACGTGTGGACTGAACGAGGACGTACAGCGGCGCACGGGTCCACCCGACCTGGAGGTCCTTCCCGAGACCACCAACGGCGCCGAAGGAAGGCCCGCCGCAGGGAGGACCGCACCGCAATACAACTCGTCGTCGTCCGCGGCGCTCATACAGGACGGATCGGCTGTGGGATCTCCCGCCGGACCATAATCGATCCGCTGGTCCTTCAAGCCGTCCGGCTCGTTGTCCAATCCATCGCCACACGCCGGGACCTGGGCGGGATCCGTCTCGTCGTCGTCCTCCGGGCTCGAGCATCCAGGGTCGAAGGGGAAGTCGGTCAGACCGTCCCCATCGTCATCGATGAAATCGGAGCAACGAGGCAGGCGGCACTGGAACTCCGTCAAGGACGGCACGCCTCCTGGCCCACTCCGAGGGAAGCATTGCTGCCTGTCGCCACAACGGAACCACGGTTGCCACGGCGCGCAGGGGGCATCCTCATCCAGGAGCCCGCTGACCTCGACCTGCCCCGTACCACTGCCCTCGACGACGACATACGCAGGGCCCATCTGGTCGACACGCAACGAAGCCACGAGTCCACCACTCCCACCCACGGAACGCGCCCGGCACACCGCATCCCGAGTGGAGAGGGCGCAAACGTTCCTGAGCGAGAGGCCATGGACTTGCGCATCTCCGTTCACGGAGAGGTAGCCCGGACCCGGCATCTGGACGCCGAGGACACGGTCTCCCCACTGCACGCCTGGGGCTGAACAGACAAGGTGTTCATCGTCCTGGGCTTCGTCGAAGTCCAGCGTGAGGACAGCCCGCTCCGCGCTCTCCTCCATCACTGACATCAAGTCCAGCGGCTCCGCGCAGGTCTCACCGTCTCCACCCTCGGAGTCCCCAGCCGCGCTCGAGCACCCTGGATCCTCGGGCCAGTCCGTTCTCCCATCACCATCGTTGTCGATCTGATCCGAGCACGCGGGCAGCGGAACCGGGTCGGTCTCGTCGTCATCGTCCGGGGAGTCACAGCCGGGATCGTTCGGATAGTCCGCGACGTCGTCACCATCGTCGTTGTTCAACCCGTCGTTGCACTGGTGCGCCACGCAACGGTGTTCCGGCGCCCCCGTGGCCCCCACGTCCTGGCAGGATCCCAGGGAACAAGTGAACGCCTCCGACGACGGAACACACAACGCCCCGAGCCCCAATGCCGCGCGGGAGATCTTCACGCCCTCGAAGGAGCCCATCCTCGGGATGAAGATCTTCGCGTTCCTCGAGAGCGGTCCCGTCCGCAACTCGTAGCTGTCCACACGACAACTGACGGAACCGACCACGGGCGCGCACCCGTCTGCCATGTCCTGGACGAACAGGTAGGGCAGCGTGTTCCCAGCCGTGGACTCGAGCACGAGGCTCTCGATCGGGCCATCGAACGGCAGCGAGTGCCACGACCCGAAGCCCCAGATTTCGCCACGACCACAAGGACTCGTGAAGGTCGGGTTCACCTGGACGCTCGTCGGACGGAAGTCCACGCCCGCGGGCATCGGGACCGCCGCGGCACAGGACGCGCCTGCCCCCGCGGCCACGACCGGCATCGCTGTGGAGAAGGCGCTCCCCGACAAGCCGAGTGTGTCTGTCGCCGTCGCCTCGAACACCAGGGAGCCCGGGGCCGAGGGCGTGTACATGCCGGTCAACGACACGCCGAACGAAGGAACCTCGCTTGGCCCTGTCTGCGCGAACGTGCTCCCATTGGCCACCAGGCGCATCGAGGAGAGCGCCTTCTCGTCGAAGGCCTTCGCGTCGACACGCATGGGCGAGCCAACGACACCGTAGCTGGGCCACGGCTTCACCTCGAGCACGGGAGCCCCGTTCGACGTCACGGTGTAGCGATGCGTCGAGTGCGTCACCCGGCCTCCTGTATCCGTCGCGAGGACGCTGACGTCGAGCGAGCCTTCGGAGAGGTCCAGGACGCCCAGCGTTCCCTCGCACTCATCAGGCGATGCACACGTCACCGTCCCCTGGACGGAGCGGCCATCCGGCAGGGTCGCGGTCATCGTCATGCCCGCCATTCCCGACACATCGTGGGCCAAGGCGATGATCTCCACCGGGTACCCGACCACCAGCCGGGTCGCGTGAGGCCACGAGCCCGCGTAGTGCTGGACCCCCGGCGCCAGGTCTTCCTGGAGGAAGACCTGGTAGTACCGCCGCACCTCATGACCTGACCTGTCTGTCGCCAAGGCCATCAGCACCAACTCATTGCGCCCCATCAACCGAGGGTCCGCGAGCAGCGGTAGCGTGAACGACGATTCGAGCGCCCCGCCCTGGACCTGCGTGATGAGCTCGGGAGCCGACCCGCCCTCGATGCGCAGTCGGTCGACATACGTCGCGCCGTAGATGGCCCAGACGCTCACCTTGTCCAGGTCGTCATCCATGTCGAGCGCCGAGATCTGGATGGAGACCGTGCTCCCCTCCATCTCTCCCGACACCAGGAACGAGTCGATGGTCGGAATGGCCACCAGCGGCATCACGACATAGCGCAGCTCCCCCGTGTCCAAGCGCTGACCCAGCGAATCCTCGGCGACGACCCGCAGAGACACGGCGTCACCCGGCCGCTTCGAGGACAGCTCCAACACATGGTCGAGCGTGTTCTCGCTGTCTCCCCACGGTTGGTGGTTGCTCGCCACGACGGCCCCGTCGACATAGAGCCGCAGCACGTTGGGCCCGTCATCCACCACGCTCAGGTGGATGGGGTTCTTCCGAGGAGCGGCGAACAAGCGCTCCGGCAACCCACGCAGGTCATGAGGAATGCCCGCGGTCTGCTGACCCAGGAGTTCCAACGACTGGCGCACCGAGTGTCCCGCGCTGTCGATGACATCCACATGCAGCGACACCCAGCCCAGGCTCTGTGGCGGCATGCGGACCGAGGAGGAATACCGGCCCACCTGCCCCGGCATGGGCGTGAGCATGCCCAGGAAGGCATCCTCCACGCTCGTGCTCACCGTGTACGGGGGATGTCCTCCCTGGACCATGGCCACGACCTCGAAAGGCGCTCCTGAATAGAAGGAGTTCCCGCCCGAGGGGGCGGCGATGGACGCCCAGAGGGGCTCCGAAACAGGCGGCGTGCCCGTGAGCACCCTCCGGCTCCCGGAGACACCCGTGACGCCCGCGCCCCCGTGGGCCCGGGCCTGGAGCACCCACTGCGTCCCCGGAGCCGAACCCGCGGGCACTCGCCACTGACCTCGGGAAACTCCCGGCTCCAACCGAGACCAGGCGGCCCCGTTCACCAGGAGGTCGACATCGTCCACGTTGACGCCAGAGGACCGCGCCTCGAAGGTGACGACCTCGCCAGGCATCGCGACGGTTTGATCGCCAGGCAGGGACAGCTCCACGACGGGCGCCGGCATGATGATGGAGGGCGCGGAGAAGACGCTCACCCCGGCCGAGCCCCTCGCCACCACGACACTCTCCCCCACCAGGACGGCATCCTGTGCACCCGGAGCCTCCAGTCGCACCAGGAGCACGGGCTGGGGCGGCTCCACGTTCCAGAACTGCACGTCCTCCTCCGTCGTAACGAGCGCGAGGCGGCCGCTCATCCGGATGCGCCGGACCGGGGACTGCGTGCTCAGGGAGCCTCGTTCGACCAAGGCTCCGGCGACATTCAACGTGAAAACCCGCACCCCGGTGGTTCCACCCGCGAGCAGGAGCTCTCCCTCCATTGCCACGGCCTGAACCGCCTGGTCAGTGAGACTGGCGCGACGGAACAGCGCACCCGTCCTGTCCAACTCGACGACGCCGAGGCCCGCGGCACCACGCGCGACCACCGCGCGACGCCCGTCTCCAGCGACATCCAATACCGGCCCCTGCAAATCGAGCGTCCTGGGCATCAGGACAGCCGGCAGCTCGGCGGTCGAGACACTCCCGCCCCCCACGGCCCACAGCCGTCCGGACCGGACCTGGAAGCGCTCCACACTGCCCAGCGCCGCCAGTCGCGCGTCACGGCTCCCATCCGCCACATACACCCCGTCCGTCGCCCGCTGCGTCAGCACGCCCAGGGTGCTCGCATCGAGGAGGAAGAGATCCGCGTCCAGCCCCTCCACCTGCCGCACCCCGGAGCGTGCCGACACCGTGAGCTGACGCAACGGCCGGAACGGCAGCCCCACGTCCACCAGGGGGGCGCCCGCCAGCCCCGCGGCCGCGATGACGCCTCGCCGCGCGGGCGTCAGCCCCACCACCGCGTCGGTCGTCTCCCACGCCCCTTGCGCCGCGTTCACAGGGCCCTCGGAGAGATTCACCAGGGACTTCAACGCGAGCCCCTCCTCCGTGGCCGCCATCAGCACGCCTCCCGACACGCGCAGCGCGCGCGCCGCGAGGGACTCTCGGGCCACCACCCGCAGCGCGTGGGGCTCGCGGAGGTCCACCACCCGCAGGACGCCATCGTCTCCCGCCACGTACGCCCGCCCACCACTCGCCACCACGGCGGTCGCGCGGCTGCCCAGACCGATGAAGCCCTGGGCCGTGAGGCTCGAAGCCCCGAGCGTGCCGACCTGGATTCCCTCCTCCGTGCCCACCACCACCGTGTTTCCGTCGACATCCACGACGAGCGGCACACCCGCGAACAGTGCGGACGGGGCGGCCTCGTAGCTGGGTGGAGGAGTCACGCTCACGCGGGCCGCGAAGAGCGTCGAGTTGTTCGCATAGAACAACCGCTCTCCTGTCACCGCGAGCAGCGGTCCCGTGGACAGCCGGGTCATGTAAGGGACCAGGCCCGGAGACGCGGGATTCGACACGTCCAGCTCGAGCACCGCCGACTGATCCTCGGCCACGAAGACGCGGCTGGAGGCCTTGAGTGACGTGATGTCCTGGGACGGCGCCCAGCCCACGACCCGAGGCATCTCGGGACGGGTGACATCCACCACGAACACCCGGCCATCCTGGAGCGTGACGAGCACCTGCTGGCCGATGACCGCAAGCTCCTTGGGGGTACCGCCATCGACGCGGACTGCCCCCAACGGCGTCACGAACACGCTGGCTCCGGCATGAAGCAGCCGTCCCAGGGAGACGCCCGTTTCCGTCGCCACGGCCACCAGTTCTCCGAGCACCGCCACGTCCTTCGCACCCGCGAAGATTCCGCCATGAACGCGGGTCTCAGGAGCCGCGATGGGGCCACTCACCTCGCGCTCCTGGAACCTCTGCGTCAGGTTGCCTCGAGCGTCCACCGCCCAGGCCTCGACGCGAAGCACGCTCCCCAGTGGCGTCTCCGGAGGGATGACGTAGCTCACGGAGTTCACTCCCGTGGCGACGACAGCTCCGCCCAACCTCACACGCAGACCGGAGTCAGGGGTGACACGGGCCTCGTCCGTTGCCCGCATCGTCGCCGCGAGCGTGGAGCCCGCCACGACCACGGCTCCTGGAGGATCCACCTCGAACTCGACGATGTTCGGTCCCGTGGTGTCCTCCACCACCTCGGCCTCGACCGACGCGTTCGAGTGAAGACCCTGGCCATCGACCAGACGGACTTCGATTCGCACCGGCGCGCTCGCCACCCCTTCCGGCAGCTCCGGCATCCGGAGGATGGCCCGAGTCTCAGGCGATGCGAGCACCACCTGCTCCACGAGCGGCTGTCCCACCATTCCGACCGAGAAGCTCAACGTGAAGTCGGAGAAAGGAGCTGGCCCCGTGAAGCTCGCCCGGACGCCCACGGCCTCTCCCTCGACCATCTGCGCGGGCACCGCCGAGAGGGAGAACAGGGGCCCTGACGGCTCGACGGCCGGCAGGATGAACACCACGGAAGGCGTGGAGATGGCCACCTGCGTCCCGTCGGTCGCGACGGCCTCGAGCGTCACGGCTCGACCGAACTCCTCGGTGATACCGAGCACCGGGACGGACAGCACCGCCCGGAGCGAAGGCGCGTTCACGGTGACCGTGTCGAGCACCGTCCCGCCATCGCGCAACGTCACGGTGACCGCCCTCACCCGTGCCGGGTCGACGAACACGGGCACGACCTCCATCATCGTGCCCTCGAGCACATGCGACTCGGAACGGAGCGCCACGAACTCGGGCCCCGCCTCCGGCGCCGTCAACGTCACCGTGTCCTCGGCGGAAACAGTGTTGCCCGCGAGGTCGTGCACCCTCAGCTCCAGGTGCGCCGTGGCCCCTGTCAGAGGCAGATCCACCGCGACGGGCACCCGTCCATCCAGCACCTCGACGGTCCGCCCATTCACCTTCAACTCCGCCACATACGAATTGAAGGCGTCCGCGCCGTCCTGCACCGCCGCCGTCAACGCGAGCCGACGCCCCCTGGCGCCCGACTCCGGCGCCACCAGGGATACGACCGGCATGCCAGGTCCACGGCCAAGCGGCAGTCGCGCGACAGTGTTCCCATCGGCTGCGTAGAGCTCAGCCGGCCCCGCGGCGGCAGCACCCATCAGCGCCGGGAAGTCGCCCACACTCGCTGGATAGGCGCGCCCCTGAACAGGGCGGGACTTCACGTCATGGACCTTCAGGCCTTGCTCCGTCCCCACGACGAGCCACGGTCCCAGGACCGTTGCCGAGAGCGGCGTTCCGTACAACTCCGCTCGCGACGCGCCCATCGCGTAGAAACTTCCCTGGACCACCTCCTGGTAGCAGTGGACGAAGCCGACTCCGCTGTTGTCGCCCACCACACACGCCTGGTCCTCGGCCGACGCCACGACCCACGTCACATCGCGGACCTCGATGGCGGCCCCCCGCTTCGGCGCATAGGGCACGGAGAGGTCCACGGCCGTCAACACGTCGCCAGCGAGCACCCAGGCCTGCTTCCCATACACCGAGACGGACTGGACCTCGGGCCCGGGCAGGCGTCCCAGGAGCTCGCCATCCGCGGACCGCACCTCCAGTCCTTCCTCGGAGCCCACCAGCACCCAGGCGCCCCGGGCCGAAGCCAGGGCCGTGGGAGGACGCCGCAGGGGGACCGTGGTGACGAGCAGGTCTGGGACAGAGAGCAGCTCGATGGCCCCCTCGCCTCCTCGCTTCAACGCGACCGCGAGTCGCTCCTCCACGAACGCCAGCCCCACCGCGCGCCCCTTCAACTTCCGTGTGGCCAGCACCTCCAAGGCACCCCGCCCGCGCAACTCGACGATGGACTCTCCCGTCGAGTCATCGCGGACCACGGCCCAGACATCGCTCCGCGCCGCAACCCCGACCACCGGCGCCGCGGACTCGGGCTTCACGCTGGCAGCTTCCCGCGCGAAGACATTCAGCACCCCCTGACGGGTCGCCGAGAACGACTGTCCGGTCCCCGGCAAGGGCTCCACCACCGCGAGCACGGGAGCGGACTCGCCGCCCAAGGGCAACGGGAAGCGGCCGTCCGCCGCCGGAGCAAGGGGCACTCCTGCCACCCGCACCGAAGCGGTGGTCGCCAGCGCCATGAGCGTGTCATCCACGTGGAGGCTGGACCCACCCAGCCAGACAGGGCCATCGGGCCTCGTCGCGACCCGCAGGTCGGGTGAGGGCACGGCCGAGTCGTCGGTCACCCAGAAGTGCTGCACCACGGGCTCCGAGTTCCGCCCCTCCAGGTCCGTCGCCATCGCGTGGACCGGGATGCGGTATGGCTGGGTCCCCACGAGCGGTGGAATCTTGAACGCATGGCGCCAGGGCGCATGCGTCAGCGTCACGCGCTGGGCTTCGAGGCCGAGCGTGACGGAAGCCACCCCCGCCGGAGCGACGACCTCCACGGCAACATCCACCATCTTTCCTTCGACCAGGGAGTCCTCGTTCCGCGGCGAGAGGAGGCTCACGTAGGGCTTCCCAGCACCTTGCGCCGCCGGGACGACCGTCACATCCAGTTGAGCCTCGCCCTCGTTCCCTCGCCCATCTCGGGCGGCGACCCGGAGCTTGACCTGCGTGTCTTCCTGGACCGACGGAGCCACCCACCGCACGGGCTGCGGCAGCCCTTGGAAGGCCGCAATCTCCCGGGACGTCCCATTCCCATCCTTCTGGTGGAAGGTCGTGGTCGCCACTCGCGTGTCATCCGCGACGGAGACCCGGAGGTCCATCGCGGAGCCCGAATAGACCCTCGCCCCCTGCGCGGGCATGTGCCACGCGACGGTCGGCCGGGTGACATCGCGCTCCACCGTCACCTGAAGCAGCGCGGGAGACGAGCTCTGCCCGCGTGAATCAATCGCCACGGCCACGAGTTCATGCGTCTCGGACACGTCGCCGGACAAGGTCAGCGTGAGTGTCTCATCCAGAAGCTCCTCCCGCTTCGCGGTGATGGGGACGCGCCGCAACGGCACGCCATCCATGCTCAGCTCGATGGCGCGCAGTTCCTCGGCGTCCTCGGCACGCAGTTGCAGGGTCAGCGACGTCCCCTCCGTTTGACGGACGCTCGCGAGCGCCGGCTGCGTGAAGCGCACGGACGGCAGGCGGTCGTTGGACAGGCTCACCGTCGCCGAGCTCAGGCCCACGTTGCCACTTCCATCCGTCGCCCGTGCCAGCAGCGAGGACGTCCCCCCTGCCGGAACGAAGCGCCACACATGCCGGAACTCGTGGGTCGCCGCGTTCGAGACCGACAGCGGAACCCCGTCCACGAAGAACTCGACCTTCGCCACGCTCCTGCTGTCGTCCGTCACCTTCACGACGAACGCGTACTCCGTCCCCACGCCCAGCACCGCGTTGTCCACGGCCTCGGCCCTTCCCACGAAGGCGAGCGACACCGTGGGTGATACGGTGTCCTGCACCGTGAAGACATGGGACAGCGGCCCGGAGCGGACATTGCCCTCCAGGTCATGGACGTTCGCGAGTGTCAGTCGATAGGTGCTGGCCGACGGAAGGGCCGGCGAGCCAGTCGGACGCGTGAACGACACCGTCGCTCCAGAGACGCTCAGGGCCCCGGGCATCACGACGCCCGTCGCCAACGCGGTCAGGGTGGCGGTGGTCGGTGCCTCGCCACCCGTCCCCAGACTCACGGGCTCATCGAATGTGGCGCTGAAGACCTTCTCTTCCGCGGCGACAGCGCCGGCGGGCGAAAACACCGGCTGCGCGGTCGGTGCCTTCACGTCTCCACGGCGAAGCGCCTGAGGCAACGACACACTCCCGCCGGACTGTGTGGCGAACAGCGGCACCCAGCCTTCGGCCCCCGGGGGCACGAGCACGTCCACGCGACCGGGTGTGACGTTCCGCGACTGCGCTGGCGCACCGTGCTCCGTGAAGCGAACCTCGATGCCTCGCGTGAAGCCCGTGCCCAGCAGCGACACCCATTGTCCCGCGAGGTCGATCTTCGACGGAACGACTTCGGAGACGCTCAACGGAGCGGTGTAGACGAATCCTCCCGCCACCTCGGCACTCCCCGCCCCTGTCACGACGCGGACGCGGACGGGCCCCGCATACGGGGTGGGCGGAGCCACCACTCGCAACTCGGAGGACGACGCTTCGTGCGTCGGGTCGTCCACCGCCAGCGAGGCGCCGAAGTACACCTGTGTCCCTGGAGTGAAGCCTGTCCCGGACAATGTCACCACGGTCCCGCCCGCGGTCGGACCATGGTCCGGACTGAGCAGGCCGACCGAGACATCCGGCGCCTGTGCTCCACCTCGAACATCGAACGTCCAGGGACCGCGGAGGTATCCCCCCACGAAGGACGTCGGCTCCAATCCGACCCGCGCCGTATAGACGCGACCCGCCACCAACGTATCGCGCGGCTGGAAGCGCACGGACGCACCCGACCGCGTGATGGCCGAGGCCGGGACCTCGGTCTCTCCGTCCAGCAGCCCGAGCGTCGAGCGGGCCGCCACGGAGAGCGGGAGCTCACTCGCCACCGCCACCACCACGGGTGCCCCCTGCATCAACTCGCCCCCTGGCTTCGGGGAGGTTCGGGCGACCGTCGGGTACGGCAACGTGTCGAAGAGCTGGGTCCGCGCGACCTGGCTCACCAGCGCGAACCCATCTCCCACCAGCGCCTTCGGCGAAACCCTGGCGCCATGCGTGAAGAAGGTCCGCTCCGCGAATGCCGTCGAGGCAGTGGTGTCGATCCATGAGGCACGCTCGGTCCCCACGGCGAGGAGCCAGGGCCCCGACAACGCCAGCGAGCGAGGCACCGCGCCGCTCCCGCCGGGTGCGGTCCAGGAGCCAAGGCGCCTCGGCAGCACCGGGTCCGTCACGTCCACCAGGTGTGCGGATGCTCCCGCCGATACGGCGATTCGGCTGCCATCCACCACCAGGTCATGCGCCGCCCCCGCGAGGTTCTGCACCTGGCTCAGGGGGCGCAGCGCGCCGTCCTCGAGGCTCAGGAGATCGAGCCGAGACATCTGCTGCTCCTCCAGGAGGAGCGCGAGCGTCGAGCCCACCACGCCGAGGCCGGCGATGCGCGCGGGAACCAGCGAGTGCTGGGCGACCACCCTCAGTCGCTCCTGTGCTTGCCCGGGTTCGCGCAGCGTCGCGAGCATCACCAACTCGCCTCCGCCCGCGGCGACGACCGTCGTCGCACCTGGGGTCGCCGCCACGGAGGACAGGGACTGCCCGGACACCAACGGTACGCGGTCGACCTCCATCGGGAGACAACCCACCCCAGGGCCACTGCCACAAGCCCCCAGGTCGTAACGCACCACCTCCCGCTCACCGAGCAGGACGGCATGTGTTCCCGCGACGCTCAACGCGGTCGCGTTCCCCACGCCAGGGACCCGTCCCAGCTCCAGCTTGTTACCCGAGGCTGACAGGTCGATGGCGACCAGCTCGTTCTCTTGAACCTGGAGCAACGTGTCGCCCACGAGCGCGCTCGCGGGGCTCCCCTCCGTCAGGTCCTCGCGTCGGGCCAGGGTGAAGGTGAATCCACCCGGCAGCAGGCTGGCGATGGAGCCTCCCGCCGACGGCGTCTCCACTCGCACGTCCACGGGCCCCACGAGCCCATCTGGCAACGTCGCAGTCAGGGTGCCCGTCACATCCACCGAGGTGGCACGCGCCGGGATGCCGGAGAACGTCACCCGCGACCCGGCGTAGAAACCCTCGCCGTGGATGCGAACCTGCTCACGGCTCATCGTCTCCGCGAAGGCCGGCTCCACCTTGGAGATCTTCGGAGCGACGAGGTACCGGTAGGCACCCAGTCGCGACGCGGACAGACCGTCCGCGTTGACGACCTCGACCGAGGCCGCCCCCACGACTCCCGGAGGGGCCGCGACGGTGACTCGAGTCCCGCCATCCCCCACCGCGCAACTCCCTGCCGGCGTGGCGCCCGCCCGTTGCCCTCCGATGTAGACCGTGCAGCCCGCGCGGAAGCCCGTTCCAAAGAGGTCCAGCGTCTCTCCACCAGCGGTCAGGCCATACGAGGGCTCCACCGCGACCAGCGTCGGAGCCTCCAGCGTCGCCTGGGATGCGGTCCGGAACCGGACCTCCACCTGCGTGCCCAGCGTTCCGCCCCGGACATCGGCCAGCCCACTGCCCACCTTGAGGACATAGCTCGTCCCCACCTGCAGACTCGCCGCGGGCGTGAACACCACGCGCGCGCCACCTGCATCGGAATGCGACTGCAGCGTCCCGGCCACCGGTTGGTCCGCCGTCGTCTCCAGGTGGATCTCCGACAGCGAGGCGGCGCTCGGCAACTCCGAGAGCAACACCACGGGCGAGGTGCCGACCGGAACGGTCTCCCCCTCGGACGGAAGGGTGCCTCGAAGCTCAAGATGGTCCAGCGTCACCGAAGCAATGGTCCCGGCGAGCCCACCCGAGCCGTCCTCGGGAGGAAGGATGGGCAACTCCACCGCGCGCCCACCCTTGTCGAGCACCAGCGTCCCCACCAGGAGGTAGCGGTCCCGCATCGCCAGCGTGATGGCATCCCCGTGGACCACGGCGTGCGAGAGCTTCGACGGGATGCCACCCACCGGCACGCGGAAGCGCTGCACCTTGCCGCCACCCGCCGCGACATAGGCGATGCCACCCGCCACGCTCGCCTGCTCCGCGGAGACGCGCCCGCTGTTCATCACATCCTCGAGAACCAGCCCTTCCACGAGCCGTGGCGCCGAGGGCGTCGACAGGTCGACGATGGCGACCCGGGCCTTGGCGCCCAGCGACACGAAGGCACGATGCCCCTCTGCGGTGATGTGACTCGCCCGGCCCAGCAGCGGCAACATGCCCAGTTGCGCCAGGTCGCCCCGGCGGGCGTCGAGCACGAGCAACCGGGCTCCGTCAGCACCCTCGGCCGCGACGAGCAAGAGGTGTCCGTGCAGGGCCAACGCTGTCACCCCACCTGGAATGGCACGCTGATGCGTCAGTCGGGGCTGGACTCCTTCCATGGTGCGATACGCGCGGACTCCCGCCGAGTCCGCGGCGAAGAGCATCTCGCCCCCCACCGCCACGCCCACGGTCGTCCCCGAACCCGGCAGGGAGTGCACGAGCGAGGGCGCGGAAGGCCGCGTCACATCCACGACCTTCACGCCGCCCGTCCCAGCAGCGACATAGAGCCGTGATCCCGCCTTCACCAGCTGGTAGGCACCCGAGCTCTCGCTGTCCGGGAACATGAGGCGCGCCACTTGCCGGACGGCCGTCGGCTCCGACGGGTCCGCGATGTACACGCCACCCTGTGCCTGCGTGCGCGTTCCTCCGCCGGTGATCGCGGCGCCCTGCGGTCCCGTCACCTCGACCGAACCGCCGATGGAGGCATAGACAACGCCCTGCTCCACCAGCACCTGGCGCAGCGGCGGCGTCTCCAATCGAGCGACAGCACCCGCTCCGTAGAGGAAGGGGCGAGGGCTGACGGCCACGTGGTCACGAACCCCTCCTGTATGGGTCGGTGTCCGCAGGGAGGCCCTGACCTCCACGAGGCCCGCCTCATGCGGCGGCGCCACCGCGGTGAGCCGATGAGCGGAGTGAACCCGGACATCGAATGACGGCGTGTCGCCAAAGAGGACGGCCATGCCCGGCATGAAACCGGCTCCCGTGAAGACCACCTCGACTCCGCCCGACTGACCCGCGTGGTCCGGCAGGGGCGCGCTGAGCTGGAGTGGATCGCGGTAGACAAAGCCGCCGAGCCGCATGTCCGCCGGCCCCTCGGGGTAGCCGACCTGGATGGCCACGGGCCCCGCGACCGCCGAAGGAGGCACCTTCACCGTGAGCGTCTCGGGCGTCCCGCCACTCCACACGACCTCCCCGGCGCCAGTCAGGGGTGTTCCCCCGACGGCGACCACGAGCCCCGCACCGCCGAACCCCAAACCCTCGATGCGAACCGTCGTCGTCTCCGTCCTCAAACCACCGGCCGGAACGACCCTGGAGATGACGGGCTGAGGACGGCCTCCCTCATCCAGTTGGAAGCTGAAGGAGACCGGGCTCGCCAGTGAGCGCGTCACGCCCGACTCCTGCAGCAAGGACTTGATGCTCCCCTGGGCCAGCGAGACCTCGACCCGCTCACCCGGCATGAAGGCGGAGCCCGAGCTCGGCGCGAAGAGGAGCGACGAGCCTCTGGCTCCCGTGAAGAGGACCTCGACCTCGCCCCCCACCACACGCCCCACGGGGGGCGGATGGCTCGCGGAGAAGGCCTTCACGACCAGCCCCCCGGACGCAAGCGAGCTCGCGTCGACGTGCAGGTTGAAGTCGATGTGGACGCTCGAGCCCACGGGAGCCACGGCCTCGTGCGCGGGAGAGTGGCCCACCGCCAACAACTCCGTGGCGGGCACCTCGACAATCGTCTCCTCCGCATCGCGCGTGGCGACCAGCAGACTGCCGCCGTACCACGTCAGGCCCGTCCCCTCCGCCACCAACGCCGTGGACTGGAGCTTCACGGGCTGGGCCTCGTGTTCCGCGGACACGTCGAAGACGTAGAGGCGCGGCCCCACCGAGATATAGGCACGACCCGAGCGGACCGCGATGCGCGCGCGCATCAGCCCATCCACCGACAGCCCCGCCTCGACCACCACGCCGCCCACGCGGACACCCTCGCGGTCATGGATGGCGAGTCTCAACCCGTTGGCCCCTCCATCGCGGATGTTCGAGGTGAGGACGTAGAAGCGCCCCACTCCCAGCTCGAGCGCCAGCCCATCTTCCGGATACAGCGGCACCGAGCGCACGAACACCGGCTGCGGTGCGGCCAGGTCGAAGACCTGGATCTGCCCGCTGGCCACGCCTGGGTGCGTCACACTGACATAGGCCAGCGGCCCCTCGATCCTGACACCCGTGGCGATGCCGCCCGTCGTCGCCCGGCCCACCAGATAGGGCCGCTTCGGCGCGGAGACATCCACCACGGAGATGCCCGCCCCCTCCGCGAGCACCGCCAGGTTCCCACTGACGTCCAGCCCCAGAACCGGCTGCTCCGTCACCAAGCCACCGAGGCGGATGGGACGCTCCTCGAGGCCCATGTCGAAGATGTCGAGCCCCACGGCATGGGACGGCGCGCTCACGCCAACGAACAGCGTGTCGCTGACTCTGCGCAGCTCGGACACCTGCTTGGGGGGATAACCCGGCAGGTCCAGGTTCATCCGGAACGGCATGTCGTACGCGAAGGTCGCGACCGGCCACCCAGTCGCCCCAGGCGCCCCTTGGCTGGGGTCGACCACCCGAATCGTGGCAAGCCCCGCCGCGTCGGCTCGGGGCGTCGTGAAGCGCATGGTGCGCAGGTCCACGATGTCCACGTCCTCGGCGGACTCCGCGCCGACGAGCACCGACATCCCTGGCATCAGCGCATCGCGGTCCAGCGCCAGCGTGACGCGGGTACCGCCCCCCACGGGGCCATGGTCCGGGGACAACGTCGCCCGAGCCTCCGCCACCGCCTCCAGATAGAACAGCGCCGAGGCGAGCTCCGAGGACGGCCCTCCCGGATGGACGACCTTCACGTCCGCGGGCCCCGTCTGGTCCGCGCCCGGCGCATCGAGCGACAGCGAGGTGCCATCCGCGGACACGACGCAGCCGCTGCCTCCGAGCGCGCAGTCCACCATGCGGGCCGCATGCCCGCTCACGGTGAAGCTGACGCGTTCGGTGCCCGTGAAGCCCCTCCCTCGGAGCGCCACACGGCCTCCCGAGGCGCGAGGCAGGCTGTGCGGCTCCAGCGCCACCAGCAAGGGCTGTCGGCTGAGCGCCGCCCCCGTCAGGAACCCCGCCTCGAATGAGCGCAACAGGCTCCCGCCGGACTGGTCCGTCACGCCGGTCGTCATGCGCAGCACGTACTGCGTCTGCGGCCGCAGCGTCCCCTCGACACGGACCTTCACGCCGTGACGACGGGTGCTCAGGTCATTCTCCACCGTCAAGGTGAGCGCCACGGGCTGCCCATCCGCGCCGACCGCCGGCAGGCCATCGCTCCCCACGAGCTGGACGGTGCCCGTATGGATGCTCGGGACATGGATGGGGCGGTTGATTCGGACCAGCAGCTCCGGACTGTCGGGGGAGATGATGGAGCCGCGCGCGGGCACCACGTCGGTGACGAACGAGAAGGGAACCACCAGCTCCGTCAGCCTGTCGCCTCCCGCCAGCATCAGCCGATCCCCGACCATCGCCGTGTCGAAGGCCACCTCGGTGTTTCCACCGCTGATGAGCTCGGGGTGGCGTGGATCCGCCACGTCCACCAGGAGCACGCCACCGCGGTTGGACGACACGAAGAGCATGTCTCCCAGCAGGCGCAGCCGCTGCGGTTCGCCGGGGGTGTTGGACAGGCGCTCGTCGAAGGGGATGCGCAGGGACGTGAGTTCCTCCGCGTCCTCCGGAGTCGAGATGTCGAAGAAGAGGACCCCGAGCTCCGCCGCGGCGACGATGGCCGTGTCGCCCACGACGACGACGTCGGAGAGCGTGGCCGCATACTCCAGTCGCTTCACCCGGGCCGCGCCTGGATGCGCGGATGCATAGATCTCCAGCGCACCACGAGGAGCCTCTCCCGCCTGGTGATACGTCGTGCGCTGGCCACCTCGGGCACCACCGCCCAGCGAGTAGTCTGGCGGTGGAGGGAAGCCACCTTCCGGGTTGTTGCAGTAATGGACGCCCTCATGGTGACCGGTCACCACGAAGAGTCGGCCGCGCCCCAAGGCCATGCCGAATGGCTCTTCCGCCAGGGCAATGCTCCCCACGAGCAACGGGTCCGACGGATGGCGCGTGTCGACGAGCCTCAGGGCCCCGCCCGTCCCCACCGCGGGCTCGTGCCCGATGCAGAGGCCGGCGCCGGGAGGCGGATTGGGCGTCATGCCATTGAACGCCACCCAGCCACCCACGGGAATGGCCAGCAGCCGCGTGGCGAACTGCGGCTCGGCCCAGGTCCCGAACTTCGCGCGCCCCACCACCTCCAAGGAAGTGCCCGTGGAACGGGCCACGGCCAGACCGCCCGAACCATTGGCGACGAGCACCTGTTCATCGCGCGTCGCGATGTCGAGGGAATCCGGAGTGAGGTCCAGCTCGGGCCACGGCGTCTCCGCGGGCAGATACCCCGTCAGGATGGCCTGGAGCACATCCACTCGCGCGGCATCGGGCGTGGCACGCACCTCAAGGGAGGCCTTGGGAGCACCCGGGCGCTGGGCATCGAACCCACCCGCCACGAACGCGTCGAAGTAGCGTCCTGACGTGTTGTACGTCCCCTGGTAATCCGTCGGGAGACGGTTGCCAGCGATGGATGCGCCCGCGGACGCGTAGAGCATCAGCGGATTGCCCGAGTCCACGGTCAGCGACTTCGGAACGAAGGACTGGACGAAGACCTCGCCCGGCGTGGGCGGAGGAGGAAGCGAATCCACGACGGCCCCACGCGCAAGGCCATAGCTCACGGACTGATTGAGCGTCGCGTCCTCGTCGAGCACCGCGCTGCCGCCCTCTCCCGTGTTCCTTGGCAGCGACGACAGGACGCGAACTCTCGCGTAGCGCTCCCGCGCATCGAACGAGCCAGGAGGCGCCTTCACGCTCAGCTCCGTCGTCGACACGACGGAGACCTCGGAAGACTCGATGCCCCCCACGAAGACACGGGGCGCGCCCAGGGCGCCATAGGCCCAGGCCGGCAGGAAGCCATCGCCCACGACGCGCATCTGGCCGCCCCCCTTCGGGTCGAGGAAGCGCGGCGTCGCCGTCGAGAGATACAGCGGAGACTTGTACAGGAAGGCGCCGGCCCTGCGGTCCAGCAGGCCAGACCCCGTGCCAGGAACAAGCCGTCCCAAGGCATCGAGCTCACCGTTGAGGACCACCACGTCGGCGAGCCCAGGGAGCCCCGGCGGGACGTTGACACGCAGCCGCGTCGGGTCGTGCGGCACCGTCGGCAGCACCTGCGCGACCGAGCCACCGATGAGGACCGTGGTCACCTCCGCGAAGTTCTCCCCGAGGATTTCGACGAGGACATCGCCTTCGGTGGAAGCCACTCGGGGCGCCACCTGACCAATCAACGGGCGACGACCATCGGCCCATGCCGCCTCGAAGACCACCTCGAAAGGAGAGAGCAGATGTCGCGCATCCGGAGTCAGCAACTCCGTGGACACGGCCAGGCGCACCTGGGCGCCCGCCGGAAGCGGCATCTCGGGGCGGAAGCGGAGAACGACGGTGCTCGCCGGCTCCGACGGACTCCCAGCCTCCAGTTCCACACGAGGCGCGCTCGTCCGAACCCACTCCTCACCATCGACCGTCAGCGACACCGCGGCGCGAGCGCTCTCCGGCGTGATGGTCGACGAGAAGGAAAGCAGCAGCGAAGACAGGTCGCGAGGCACCACCTCTCCCGCCCTCACGCTCGCGGAGACCACGGTCAGCTCCGCCGCTGGACCGAACTCCAGGGACCAGCCACGCGCGCCCAGGTCACGTGCGCTGACCACGCGTCCACCCGCGACGGCCACACGCTCGGCGGAACCGCCGCTCGCTCCGGCGACATGGTGCAGCAGCCGTGGGCTCAGCATGTTGCTCAGGTCCACCACGGCCACCCCCGCCGCGCCGACGGCCACGTACGCGAGGTCCCCCACCAGTTGGACATCGGAGGCGAATCCCTTGAGCACATCGGTGCCCAGGGAAGGCCCTCGCTGGAGGTCCTCGGGCCGCGACACGTCGACCAGGACGAGGCCCTCGTTGCCCGCCGCCACCACCGCCCAGTGGTCCCGGCGCAGGCGAACCCGCTGGACCTCGAGTGGCAGCGAATCTTGATGCAGCAAGGCCCGGTCCACTCGGACCGTATGCAGCCTGCCTCCCGTGAAACGATGCCCCGGCATCCATCGCCCGGAGCCCACGACCGCCAGCCCGTCCTCCACCGCGAGGGCGGAGACGTCGGGACCACCGTCTTCCGTCGGCCCGAGCGGGGACGGCAGCAGGTTCAAGAGGAAGGGGCCATGCGTGATGTCGAAGCCGCGCAGACCCGCCGCACCGGCCGCGGCGAGCAGGCGATCTCCCTGCGCATCCAGACCGAACACAGCGCCAGGCCCCGAGGACGTCACGGACACCTGGCGAGGCTCGAACGGACGCGAGATGTCCAGCTCCAGCACCATCGCCCTGCCGTAGGTCCCCTGCGGGCCACGAACGCCCGCCCCCACGTAGAGCCGATCACGCCCATCCGGCGAATAGGACAGGGAGAGCAACTCGCCACCACCGAAGCTCCAGGTACCGACGATGCGGTCATCGACCCGGTCGCCGTCCTCGTCCACGAGCTCATTGCGCCGCTCGGGCGGAATCGGCGTCCCTGCCAGGCGCCCGAGGCGGTGGACTCCGGAGAGGTCCACCACGCGCAGCCCGTTGGCGCCCACCATGTAGACATGGTCACCGATGGTCACCATGTCGCGGATTTCTCCCGGGAACGCGACCGCCGAATCCGTCGGCTGGTCGAAGATGTAGGCGTCGCGCAACGTGGCGCGGGCTCCACTCGGATGCACCACCGTCACATCCACCGCGCCACGGAGCCCATTGGGCGTGACCGCCTCGATGCGCTCCATGCCGAGCGTGCGCACGCGCAGGGCCGGTGCGCCGTCGAAGAGGACCTGCATCAGGCCCGTCGTCGTGAAGCCCTGCCCCGTCAGCACCACCTTCGCGCCACCTGTCGAGGGTCCGCGTCCCGGAGAGATGGCGAGCAACTCGAGGGGTTTCGTGTACAGGAATGCGCCCGCGCGAATCAGCGTGCCTCCCGATGGATTGCGCACCTCGAGCGCCACCGCGCCCGCCGTCAGCGACGCGGGTGTCCTGACCTTCACCTCGACCGGTGAGATGGATTCGACAACCGCTGGGGCACCACCGAAGCGAACCACCAGCTCTGTCTGGAAGCCACTGCCTGACAGCGTGACGAGCGTACCTCCAGCCACGGGGCCCTCTCGCGGCGAGAGGGACTGGACGACGGGCTGACGCGATACCGTCTCACCTGACGCCTCGAACTCCATCACGAAGCGACCGGGCATGCGGGCGCCGTCCGCGGCCCCCTTCAGCGCCGTGGCGACCACGCGGTAGCGCATCCCCGCCTCGAGCAGGTTGGCGGGGGTGAGGACGATGCGGTCAGGACGCCCCTCGGGAATCGAGACGGTCGCCGGCACGGGCTCACCCTCGACGGAGCCGCTCAGCTTGAACAAGCGGGCGTCGAGCCGCCCCGGCACCGCGATGGGCATGTTGAGGTCGAGGACCACGCTCGACGTCTTGGGCACGCCCTTCTCGTGAGCACGAGGCTGCGTGGACACGACCACCGGGAACGGCACCTCGATGATGGCCATTCCGTCATTGGGCGCGACCTGGTTGGCAGGGGTGTAGACCTCCCGGAGTGACGCCACCACGACGCCACGTTCCATGGACACGCCACCCAGGACCGTCGCGGGCCAGAGGTCCACGGCATCGATGGGGAGCGGCGCCGTCGGCTCGGAGACCGCCGTGAGCTGCACCACGCCGCCACCACCACTCACGCCCAGGTGGGGCCCGATGTCCGACGTGGAGAAACGAGTCCCCACGAGCGCGGGCACCGGAGCGACCCTCCGCGGCTGCGTCGGCGGGACCAGGGAAACCACGCTCGCCTGCTCGTTCACGACGGAGAGTCCCATGCCCTCATAGAGGGCCAGCGCCCCCAGTGCGGGGCCCTCGCCCACCACCGGGAAGCCAGGGCGAGCCAGGTCCACCACCAGCGAGGCACGCAGGCCTTCGCTGGACGCGTCGAGGACGCCATATCGCCCCATCACCCGAACGCCTTGGACGGAAACGTTCCGGACGCTCCCCTTCAGCAGGAAGGAGCGCACCGAGCCGAGCAGCGCGGGACGCAAGGGGTCCACGAGCGAGAACAGCGCGAGGCCGCGCTCTCCCGCCGCGATGAGCGCGAGGTCGTCCACCAAGGCGATCTCCAGCGCCTGTCCCTCATACGGCAACGCGGACACGAGCCGAGGCTGCGAAGGCTGGCTCACGTCCACCACGAGCAGCGAGGGCCCCCCTTCTCCCGCGAGCTCCACGGCAGGCACCGTTTCAGAATCGGCGGCCACGTACGCGACACCCTGGCGCACGGCGAGCGCCCTGGGTAGGTACGGCGGGGGGAAGGACGCGCCCCCCATCACGCTGGCGCTTCCAGGCACCGAGACGTCCACCACGGAGAGCGCCCCCAGGATGCTTCGCTTCAGGACCTCGGTAATGTCCTTGGCTCCAGATTCGATCGAGGCGTCGGAGAGCAGGTAGGCCCTGCGGTCCGCCAGCACCACCTGACCAGGACGTCCCTGCGGCAGCCGATCCAACGGCCGGAACTCAGGTCCGTCCACGCGAGGCGTGTACCGTGCGATTCGCGTCGGCGCCGACAGATTCGAGTAGAGGTAGGCACTCTGCTGCTCCGCGCGCTGACCGTCTGGATTCACGACGACGATGTCCGCCGGGCCAAAGCTCCCGGGAGGCGTCGTCACACGCATCCGTCCCGGCGACAGCACGGTCACCCGGGTCGCCTTGCCGCCCAGCGGCGCTTCCGCGGACTGCCCCCGGAAATGGACCTCCGCCCCCAACTGGAACCCCGCTCCGGACAGCTCCACCTCCTGTCCACCCGCCAGCGGTCCCGAGGATGGACTGGCCTGATGCACCTGAAGGATGTCCATGTACACGAAGCCACCCAGCAAGCTCCCCTGGAGTCCACCTGGGTTGACGACCGTGACACGCGCGGGCCCCTCCACCTGCCGCGGAGTGCGCGCCATGACGAAGCCGCCGTCGCTGTCGACGATGATGTCCGTCGCCTCGACACCGGAGAAGTAGACACGAGCGCCCAACTCGAAGTGCGCGCCAGAAATCTTCACGGGCGTTCCACCGTCCACCGGCCCCGCCCTGGGCACCACACCGCTCACCCGCGGCGCATCCCCCGTCGTGGTTCCCGTACGGAAGCGCGCCATGAAGCGCTTCTCCAACTCCTGATTGAAAGGAGACTGGCTCCGGATGCCAGGCTCGACCGTGATGGAGTACAGCGTGTCGGGGTCCAACACCGCGCCGGGCGGCAGGACGATCTCAAGACGTCGCTCGTCGGTCGCACTCAGTCGGACGGTGACATCGAGGGGGGCGCCGTTCATCAGCCCCTTGCGCAGGGCCACACGCGCGGAGGTCACCGTCTGCGCATCCAGTGGCTGGGAGAAGTCGACGGAGAGGTTCAGTGAACCACCGCCGAGCGCCACCTGCTCCGCGCCGTCCCTCGGGGACACATCGGTGACCACCAGTCGCGGCACGGTGAACTCCGCTACGCCCGCGTGACCGAAGAGGGTCATCGGGCCCGAAGGCGTCAACAGCACCTCCTGCGCCTCCGGAACGTTGGCGTGGACGAGCTTCGATGCGATTCCCTCGCTGTCCACCATGGAGGTGGTGAGCAGCCCCTTCACCGACCGGCCCTCCTCGTTGACGTATTGCACCGTGGACACGGACAGGTTGCCCAGGGCCGCCACCGAGCGTTGCCCCTGCGCCAGCAGATCCGCCCGAGCCGACGCATGCGACAGCATGGACAGGACCCGGGGTGCCCCTCTCAGGTCCACGACCATCAGCGAGGCAGACGCCCCCGCACACCCGACGAAGGCCCGGGCGCCTTCCACCGACACGGTCTGCGCCGAACCAGGGACCGGGATGAAGTCCAGCTCTCCCAGCTCCGGGTCCGACAGGTCGAACACCCGGAGCCCCCCGCTCCCCGCCGCCACGAGCAGTCGGTCTCCCGCAACCGCCACGTCCAGGGCCTCCCCCGTCACGGGGAGCGTCGTGATGCGCTGGGGGTAGGCAGGGCTCGCAAGATCAATGACGACGACACCTGCCCGCCCGTTGGCGACGAACCCCAGTTGCCCCGCTGCAGCCACGCCCCCGACCTCGGGGCCCGACAAGTCGACGGCCCCTTCGCGCTTGATGTTCCCGATGTCTCGCGTGTCGAAGAGCACGAGCTCTCCAGCACGCCCCGCGGCATTGTGGCGAACGCTGACGAGCGCCCGCTTCTCGTGGAAGGTGGAGGCCACCGGCACACCTTCCAGCGCGTGCGCCGCCAATCCCGTCACCGGTTCCTGAGAGGCCCCTGACACCTGGAAGAACTCGACGCCTTGAGACACAGGGGCGCCCCAGGGCGCGCCCGTGATACCCACCACGCCCACGGTGTTGCCATCGAAGGACAGGGCGGACAGCCGCAGGCTCTCGCTCGAGACTCCCAACGGGCGATAGGGGGGACGCGTCGGGCGCATTCCACCCTCCACCCGGACGACACCTGACACGGCCGAGTTTCCAGCCAGGTCCCGCGCGTGCGCCTGGAGGGTTCTCTGCTGGCCCGCCATCGGCGTCGGCAGGAGCCATGTGTAGCGATAATGGGTTCGCCCAGAGTCGGCGAGGATGGGCATCGCCGTGGAACCCAATTCCTCGGTCACCGCCCCGCCACCGGGCAGGTCGCGGGTCGAGGTGAACAGCACCCGGTCGACCGCGGCGTTGTCCTCCGCGAACGCCGACAGCAGCAACGGCTCGCCCTCGGTCACGATATCGAGGTGCGGCGGGTCGATGAGCTCGACTTCAGGAGCCGTCGTGTCGGGAATCGTGCCCACCTTCCGAACGGCGGAGGCGGTCTCCTGCCCCGCCATGTCCACCGCGACCGCCATGACGTCGAACGTCCTGCTCCCGCTTCCCAGCGGGGCGACGAAGCTCCCGACATAGGCGCTCGGCCTGCCAGGGATGCCCGCCGGCGTCGTGGCAGTGGCCACCTTCCGGCCGTCGACGAAGAAGGACACGGACGCGATGCCACTGTCCGCGTCGACCGCGTTGGCCTCCATGCGGATGCGCGCGCCCGCGAAGACGACGCTGTCGGCCTCGGGGCGCGTCAACGCGACCGTGGGCGCCTGGTCTTGCCGGACAGTGAAGTCCACGGGCTCGGACAGCGTCGCCTGACCGGCGGAGTCCACGGCCCGCGCCGCCATCCACAGCCGCTGCCCCACCTGGGACGGCTCCGCCATGAAGGCGTAGTCGAAAGGCGCGATGAAGAGGCGACCCACCTCCGCGAGGCGGTCCGGCGCCGGGCCCACGAGGAACGTGACGTGTGAGAGCGCGACCCAGTCCTTCGCATCCGCGCGGAAGATGGCCGGCTGCCCCACCACCACGGGCTTCGAGGGCGCCACCAGCGCCACGGTGGGCGGCTCGTCGTCCGCCACGCTCACCGTCACGCTCGCGGTCGCACTCAGATTGCTCAGGTCGACCGCCTTGGCGGTGAACGTCACGGGGACCGAATCGCCCCCCGAGGGCACCAGCGCCTTGGGAACGGAATAGGAGAAGCGGTACGGCGGCGCGGCGAAGCGCGCCACCTCGACTGGCGCGCCAGTCCCCACCTGCGCGGAGATCGTCACGCTCGCGACTCCGACGTTGTCCTCCGCGCGAGCCTCCACGTCGAGCCTCAAGCCCTCACGAATCGCGGAGCCCTGCGCGGGTGAGGCCCACCTCACCGTCGGAGGCGTCGTATCCGCCTGGACGTTGACGGAGACAGGTTGCGCACGAGTCGTCTGGTTGGCGGAGTCTCGAGCCTTCGCGTTGATGGTGAGTCGGTGGTCACGCGAGCCATGCGGCAGCGGGACCCGGAACGTATAGGGACGCGTAGTGCTGACGAAGTGGAGCGGTCCGCTCGGGCCACCTTCCACGGTGACCTCGACGCCTCGGACCTCCACGTCATCCTGCGCGGCGACGAGCACGGAGAAATCACGTCCCTCGTAGACGACGCTCTCGTGCCCGGGCTGGGCGATGACCACCGTCGGAGCCTGGTCCTCCGCCACGGTCAGGACGACCAGCTGTGAGAAAACCTCGTGACCGAAGCTATCCTTCGCCCGCCCCTGCAGGCGAAGCGTGCCTCCCTCGGTCTCCGGGACAGGAACGAGGAACGAGAAGGGTGCCTGGGAGAGCGTCGCGAACGGAGTCGTCGCGCCGTCCAGGAACAGCGACACCGAAGTGATGGCGACGTCATCCTCGGCGGACATCACCACCGGGAGCAGGTTCTTCGCGACGGCGCGCGAGCCATCTGCTGGGGACAGGATGGACAGCGCCGGCTCGCGGTCCCTCACCACGTCAATCTGCTGATACTCTATCTCCCCGTAGTTCCCGGAGACATCACGGGCCCTGGTGGCGATGAAGTACGGGACATTGTCCAATCCTCCGAGCCGAGCCAGCTCCGGCACCGAATGCTGGAAGGTCACCACCGGCGAGTACACGTCGAAGGCGGAGCCCGGCAGTGCGTTCTCTGCGGGGAAGCCTCCGGCGATGTGGATGATCTCCAGGGCCTCCGCGCTGGGGCCAGCGTAGATCTCCACCCGGTCCACGAAGGCGTTGTCGTGCGCCTGGACCTGAACGAGCACGGGTGTCCCTTCGATGACGTCCCGGCCCAGATTCGGGCGCAAGATGCTCGCAACAGGCAGACGCGAGTCGGAGACGATACGAATCCTCCGTTCCACGGAAGCGCGGTTCCCTTCCAGATCCCGAGCCTCCACGCGGAGCTGGATGAAGCTCTCCGAGCGATTCGGATCCAGCCGGACGAAGCCCGCGGGCAAGGACAACAGGCCGCGGAAGATTCGGAAGCGGCCAATCTCCTCGGGCACCACGTTCAGCTGGGCCAACGCCTCGCGGACGGTGACATCCGAGGCGACGGGGTCACCGGCCTCATTGAAAAAGGTCGGGACGGCAATGCCGTCACGCTCCTGGAGTTGCAGCGCGGGCCTGTCGTTGATGAAGAACTCCACTCCGGTCACCCGTGTGTCGTCCGATGACAGCGCTCCCAGCCGGAGCTGGATGCTACCTTCCACGAGCGATGCATCCGCCGCGGGTTCCAGGAAGGCCAGCTCGGGAGCACGCGGCCTGCGACTCTCGACCACCAGTCGAATGCTCTGTTCGTGATCCGCGGTGTCGCGCACGGTCACCGTGAGCACCGAGGGCTGTCCCTCCGCGCCCAGGGGCGGCGTCAACACCACGGAACGCTGTTCGGTCTTCACCGATGGGACGAACGAGTGAGTCCGCGTCGCTTCCGAACCGAAGGTGGTGGTCACGGATTTGACGCCGACGTCATCCTTCACCGTGAAGTACAGCGTTGCATTTCCACCTTGGAGCAGGCGGACGAAGCCGCTCTCCAGCTCGGTGCGATGCAGCGTCTCTCCCAAAGCCTCCAGCCTGTCGAGCTGGACCATGGGCTTTCCGTCCGGAACAGCCTGGAGGTAGGAAGGAAGGGAGACGGACTGATTGCCAGCACGATCCCAGACCTGGACGTACAGCTCGGCGGGTCCCAGCGCTTCGCGCGTCACAGGGAACGAGAGTTCCTGCGCGGTGCCCACGAGGAGCTGCTCCCCCTGGGGAACGCCATCCACCAGGAGACGGACTCGAGCGAGGCTCGCGTTGTCGGACACGCGCACCCGGACCGAGAGCGGCTGACCCACGACAATCGATGCCCCCTCGCCCATGCCGAGGATGGACGCCTGGGGAGCCACGGTGTCGGGCACCACGCTCAGTACGCGCGTCGTCCGCGACGCGCCGCCGCTCGTATCCACCGCCACGGCCGTCAAGCCCACGCTCGAAGAGGTCCAGGTCTCTGGAACACGGAAACCCACCTGACGCGAGGTGAGCACGCCTGCCTTGAGGTCCAGCGGAAGCGGATCCACGGCGACCTGCTGTCCTGCCGCGATGGTTCGAACCTGGTAGGGCTGCCCCGACTGATAGCGGACGGCGAGTCCGGAGACGAGCACGGGCCTCGCGTCTCCCGAGGCGCGCAGCAGCTCCACCTGGACCTGCTCGACCTCGACCACCCGTGCATCGAAACCGATGTCTACCGCCGTATCCGACTGGGCGCTCAGCGCCACCCATCGAGACTGGGTGAAATCGCCCGAAGGGAAACGGGCCTTGAAGACCTCCAACGCCACACGGTCATCGGGGGAGAGATTGTCCTTGGGACGAAGGTGATAGGTCACACGTGCCTGAGCGCCCGGGGTCGCCCCCGAGACCTTGAGCTTCAGGACGCCTGGGGCTCCCTCATTGCCAACCGGAGCGTGAGGTGTGAGGCGCAAGGCCCCCGCTTCTCCTTCGACTCCGAAAGCAACGGCCTCGGACAGAAGAGGATGCATGCCGAATGAGAGGGAGGCCCTCGAGAAGGCGAAGGCACTTGCATCGAAGGATGCGCCTTCGGTCGCCAGCGACGGAGCGGCGAGCGTCACAGAACTGGAGGACACCGAGGTCACCTCGGATGTCGCAGCCACCAACCATGCGGCCTGCAGCCCAACATCGTCCTGGAGTTCCAACGAGCCGGAGTAGCGCTGCTCCTCGACAAGCTCACCGCTCGTCGGTGCCACCCACCGGACGATGGGCTTCGTGTCGGGGACCAACAAACAGGAGTACGACGCCACCGATCTGCGGTTGTGCGTATCGACAGCCGTGGCCTCGAAGCTCACCGTCCGTGACTCGGTGGTCGTCAAGGTGGGTAGGACGAAATCGCCACTCAGGGAAACTCGAGCAGCCGGCAATGTCGAGGGCTCTTGAACCAGGCCTCCCAGCGGCTCGCCGCCGTCGAAACGCACGGACACGGACTGCACGGTGGTGTCGTCCGATGCCTGGACACCGAGCTTCACAGTGGCCCCCGCGACACACGTCCGAGCATCCGGGACGCCGTCGAGCGCGACTCGAACCACAGGAGGGAGCTTGTCCTCGACGGGAACAATCTCAAACACCACCTTCGAGGTGTCTGTGAAGTTGCCGGCGGGGTCATAGGCGCGGGCGAAGAGGACGTGCCTCACGGGCACGGGCTTGAAGCGAACATCATCGGGCGGCTGGAAGGAGACGGTTCCTGAGAATGTGCCCACGTACCGACGGCTGACCAGGATGTCCCCAGGTCCCTGCGGATTGGGCACACGCACTTCCTCGAAGTCTTCCTGCGTGGCTCGGAGGAAGGACTGCGTCGGGTCATGCGGGACGAACTCAGGGCAGTTTGACGCCGGAGTTCCGGGGGCGCCTTCCGGACAATCGAGGAACAAGGCGACGCGTGAGACTCGAACGTCGTCGGAGACCTCGATGCGCATGCCGAGACTACCGTTGGAGGGAACCTGGATGACCTGCTCCGAGGCAGTCGGGAGCGGTGCCATCAACAGGGCCGTGGGGTGCTCCACGTCATCGACGATGTCCAGGACGACGTCGGAATGCCCCACTTGCGGCACGGGGCTGACGTCCTTGACGGCGACACCCACGGACCGCGATGCGGCGGGCGTGGATGAGTCGACGATGGGGGCCCGCACCACGATCCGTTGCTGCACGGAGACATCGATGGGCCCGATGAACGGATCCAGCGTGGTGCCACCCGAGCGAGCGGCGACACTCGCGACACCCTCATCGTCGGCGACAGTGAAGGTGACAGTCACGTCCTGCCCCTCCTTCACCGGTGTGCGGGGAGAGGGGGACATGAGGGAGACCACGGGGGCAGCGTTCTTGATGGCGCGCAGCGAGAGCGTGCGATCCGCGGTGCGGTTCCCGTCGTCCGACACCACGGTGCGAAGATTCAGTGTCTTTCCTTCGTACGCGGCGGGAACGTCCAGCTTCCACTTGAAGACCTGGTACAGCCCTCCTTCCGTCGTCCCCGTGATGGGCCCCGAGCCCACCAGCACCTCGGAAGCCGATGAGCCATTGGAAGCCGAAGGGTCTCTCAGATAGAGCGAGGCGTGCTTGACGTGGACGTTGTCCGTGGCCACGACCACCACATCGACGCTTCGTCCCGCCCCGGCGAACACCGTGCTGCCTTCGGAAGGACTGCGGAAGGCCACCATCGGCGGCTCATCGTCCGCGGTCACCTTCAACGTGAGCGAGACCTCGCCCGCGTTCTTCTGACCCGCGCTATCGAACGCCTCCGCCAAGAGGGTGAACGGGCCAGGGGCCAACGGAAGCAACAGGTCGAACCGGTAAGGGGACAGGCTCGAGGAGCTGATGGCATGGCGAGTGCTGCCGCGGAGTTCATAAAGGTCGACACGGGAGACAGCCACGTCGTCCTTGGCATGTAGGACAATCGGGACACGCGTGGCCGCCGTAACAGCAGCGCCTGGAGCGGGACTGACGAACTCCAGGGATGGAGCGCTGTCCGCCTTGAGAAAGACCGTGTGGCGCGCCTCAGAGTGATTGTTCGCCGCATCGACCACGCGGGCCGTCAATGTGAGTTGCTCTTTCGCGAGCGTGCCTTGGAAGAACTTCTCCTTCGGGATGACCACATGACTGACGAATGAGCCGGTGACGCCCGCGTTCTTCCCAGGAGCACTATCGGTGAAGAAGGCTGTCTGCTCGTCATTGAGGTAGACCTCCACCTTCGCCACGTCGACGTTGTCGACTCCTGCGACCGTAACGAGCAGCCCCTGCGAGTTCGGAACCTGGGCGTGGTGGCTCGGCGTCAGGATGGAGACGGTGGGAGGAGAGGAATCCCGGGTGATAGAGACAGGGATGGCGCTGCTCTCGCGAACATGTCCCTGGGCATCCCGGGCCACCGCAGTGATCTCCAGGTTGAGCGAGGAAGACGCGCCCTGGGGAACGACAGGAGCGACATAGAGGACACGGTACGGTGGAACAGAAGACTGCCCGACAGCTTGGCCATTCACCTTCCATGTCACTTGAGGAGGCGCTCCGCTGTCGTCGGTCGCCGCGGCGGTGAGCACAATGGGCGTGCCGCCCATGAACGAGGCGTTCGCGACGGGGGTCAGAACGGATACAGACGGTGGGCCGTCCGCCTTGACGACCGCCTCGAAGCCCACGCGGCGTTCGAGGCCTGCGTGGTCGACGGCCTGAAGCTCAACGCGATAACGGCGGCCTGTACTTCCGGGAGGCGGCGTCCACGAGAGATTGAAATCCTGGCTCCCTGGGGTGACTCCCCCCTGCCCTCCCTGGTCCAGTCGAGAGACATCGACCGCGTTCCCATTGACGAGCAACGCCACCTTGACGCCAAAGGAAAGCGCGTCGTCACTGACACGCCCCTCGACGGAGAGCGGAACGCCCTCCGTTACTTCGACGCTATCCCCCAAGGGGCTGCGGCGGGTAATGAGTGGAGGCGCATTACCGACGATGCGGACCATGAGCGCCGCGCCAGGCGCCGTGGCACCATGGCGATCCACGGCTACAGCCTGGATGACAGCGCTCGAGCCTTGTGAGCCCGGTGGTGGGATGTAATTGACCTCCCAAATCGGAACCGTGGCGAGTTGTTGCGGTTTCGAATTGGGGATGGGGCGTAGTTCGACACGCGGGACCTGCGCAACACCTGCGGGAGCACCATCCACGGTGAAGCGTACTGCCTGAAAGTCGAGCGGCGACAAGGCACCGGAGGTCCAGTCACCGCTGGTCACCCGGATCGTATGAGGGAGGCCCTCGATGAGGCTCGCTCCAGCAGCGGGATGCTCATAGACGACCTTCAGCGCACTGGGTCCAGCGGGCGGGAGGACCTTGGTGTCGAGGGTGGCCTGGATGGAGGACTTGCCACTCGAGTCGACCGCGATGGCGGCCAGGCGCAGCGTGGAGCCCGCGGCAGGGGGGGCCTGGATGCTCAGGGTATAGGGGGCGGAATCATCCTCGGCCGTCGGGACGCCGTTGACGAGGAAGACGACGTGCTTGATGGCCACGTCATCGGACGCGGTGGCGCGAACTTCGAAACTGGAGCCAGCGGTGATTGACGCAGGACCGGAGAGATGAACCTGGGGAACGCCATTGAGCGCTTCAACCCGAACCTCCTCGCGCCAAACGACGTTCTCGGCGGTTGTATGAGTTGCCGTGATGGTAACAGTGCCCACGCCACGAGAAGTGAGCTTGCCGTCAACGGAGCTAGAAACAGTGGTCGGATCACTCGAACTCCAGACCGTGTTCAAGGCTGAAGGAGACAGATCGACGACTCGACCGGAGACAGGATCATCCAGGAGTCCTTCGAGTTTGAGTTGGAGGGTGGCGCCGACACGGTCCAGCGTCACCGTGCTCGGTGAGATGTGCGTCGCGACGATACGCGAGGAGTCGGTGACAAAGACAGGCACCTCTGCCACATGCTCGGCATAGGAAACCTTGATGGTTGCATCACCCTGCCCCAACGCAATGACTTCACCGGACTGCGTCACAGCGACAACGGTCGGGTTGCTCGAGGAATAGAGGACACCCTGACGCCCACCCGACAGATCAACCTCTCCCGAGATAGCGAAGCTCCCGAAGACCTTCAGGTGCTCGCGGCTCCCGACTTGACTCATCAAGAGCGAGCCAGGTTGCGCATGAATGAAGATGAGTGGATCGAACGAGTTGGCATTGATGAACTCGACGACAGATGTGTGGACAATGCGGCCAAATGGATCGTGCAAAGCCACATCGGCAATGACGACTCCATCCGGAGGAACCGCGCCATCGACTGTGGGAACATAAAACTGGATGCGGCCAGGAGTGCTACTACGAGGCCGTCCCACGAGACGACGAGTAGAGACAAATGCCTGAGATTCCACTGCGCTCAAATCGCCCAACGATGTGCGGAGGGCCAGAGAAGAAACCCCCAGTACGGACAACTCCACAGATGCGATCTGACCTGTATGGGAGAGCTCGAGAACGATACCTCTCCAAGTTGGGTCCGCACGAATTGCGATAGGGGTTACACCGAATCCAGGAGGACTGGCTTTCGCATCATAAGCGACGGTGAATGGAGCACCATAAACAGAGTCAGGTCCAACAGGAACCGCCGTGACCGCCAGGACACCATCCGCTGGAAAAGGAGCATTCAGCGGAACAAGGACGTGGAACGGAAGCGCGCTGGCAAGGTCACGATCGACGCGAAGGCGCGATAGCGAGACAAAGGACCCCTGCGACGGGGAATCGCCCTCCACTGAAACGAGAATCTGCGACACTTGATTCTCGATATCGAAGGCGAACTCGACGCTATTCGCGCCAGAGCGCAGCGAAGCCAGAGGGTAAGTCCCTGTCACGACTGGAACAGCCGCACTAGCGGCCGCAGTGTAGCCCAAGCTCACAGCCAACAGCATCGCTCGAACGCTCATCGAAACCAGACGATTCACATCCCCTCCCGCCCAACACAGCCTTAGCCACTCTTCACACATCCAAAGCCCGCTCAGCATCGGCCATACTTGTTCCGACTGCGACCGGGCACGCTCGGCCGACCACTCAAAGACCGGCAAGTGAGGTGTTCGCACCGACATCCTCGCCAAGCAACTATCGCCTGAAGTCCACAGGAAAAACAACCGCCTGACGATCCAACAAAAGCGCCTCGCGTCCAAGCGCAGACCTCACCGCCCTTATCCCGGAAACACAGCCATCCCCGTCAAGAAACATATTCAAGCCGCTCCCCTACCGCATCCATCCGCCAACACACTGTCGCCCCACTCAGCCTCACATTGCCCCTCCCACCCTCCATCCTCTGCAACTCCGCAAGCACACGCAAAAACCAGACAACTCCCAGAGGCATTCGCACTCGCATCCATCTCCTCCAAGAAACGGGCGCATCACGAAACACATCAACTCGCTCGAGATCCTCCCCATCGATCGACACCTTCACAAAAGAAACACCCATGAAGCCGAACCCATCCTCAACAACCAACTCACCAGCACCCAGCCGAACAACACTCGACACCAACTGACTCGCAAACAAACTCTCGCCCACACCCTACCTCTCGAACTTGTTTCTCAGCCACTTCGGCATGCCGCACGGAATGCGCACTGGCAACTCAGGCCGTTCACCTTCACTTGCCCGAACCAACACCCAACAAACATCAACAAACTCATACGCAGCACGCAACCTACCACTGCACCTCAACAACACATGCCGCCCTCCATCCCTAGACAGCCGGATCACTAATCTCTCCGGAAAGCCATCCACAAGAGTCTCCGCCCCCCACACCCCTGGTGACTCCTCCGCTATTTCCAAAAGGACGATATCTCGAGACCGCTCCAGTGGCTCGTCAGAAGACTCATTCACAGACGGCCAATCTGGCCACCGGCCTTCAACGTCGACGCGGTATGGGACCATTAGGCGCTCGCCTTTTCGCACTTTACGAATAAGCCAAACCACCTCCTTGCACTCACGGGTAGCCTCTAGCTGACCTGGCTCAACATTAATCGAGGCGTCATCCCCCTCTGGAGGATGGAATTCCAGCACGATACGCCCCAGACTCTCATCCAACATCAAGTCCGCAATCCATCGACCATCGCCCTCACGTCGGACATCGACAATTACGACTTCCATTCGCATCACCTCGGAGCAGTAAAGACACCAAGTCCAGCAAGTCTCTCAGTAAGCGTCTTTACACCAGCCCCTCGGGCAGCAAATCCCATCCCATCCAGATTCGCCGAAGAACGGGAGCCTCACGACTAAGAACATCGCGAAGCGCGCCTGCCGTGAATCCCGCCTGTTTATCATACACATTGAAATCCCGCTGCAACAGTGATGAACCTACAATGAGCGAAGTGGATTCTGGGGTCTGCGTCAGCCTAGCTTCGGTCACCTGAACGCCGTGATGCTCAGCAGCCATCTCGCCGCATGGTGCACCACAAGAGTGCGATCCAGCCTGCGGAACATGCCGGCGCGAAAGCCTACTGGACGAGTCGAACACAGAACCTTTCCATCTGCCAGCAGCATTGAGCCGAGCCTCACACATACCGTGGTCCTCGCCATCAAAGCAGTCCGAGCGCCCCTCCGGGTCCGTGAACTCCAAAGGACTCCCCCGAGCGTAGAGCCACGGATTCAACTCTGTTGGCGTGGTCAAGTAGCCCTCCGCCCACACCGGGTCCTCAGCCAGGTATGCCTCTATTCGGCCAACCAACACACAAACACATCCTAACCAGCCATGAAATCACGACACATACAAGACAACTCCATCGACTATAGCAGAACAACCAGCCCCCTGAAATTCGACCTCGGCCGTCATTCCATCATAGAGTTCGCTCCATTGCCTTCGATAAGCCTCGATTCGAATCAAACGAACCTCCGGCAGATCAATGATCTCCAAAGGCACACTACCCTCGGTCCCATCGGGCTCAATTATCGACCGCATCTTCTCAGCGCGCCGAAAGGCATCACCCAACCGCACGGTTCCGCTGCAACGAACCCATGCGACGCAATGCTGACCACCAGATTGTCGCACTCGACTAATCACAACCGATCCACTCTGTCCATTCACCTTGAGGCCTCACTCACTTTGCGCACGAATTCATCTATTTGCTCACTAGTCAAACGCGAAGAACTCTTGAGCCTCTCCTCCAGCATCGTCTTGCCATGAATCTTGGGCGGCATAGAGTAGCCCATTTCTTTGAGTATCTTGCGAGCAATTTCGAGCGGAAGCTTAATTCCTGCCTTCGCCTCGAATTCAAGCGGCGGAATCGTGGCGCCGAACTCGCGTTCCAGGCCTGCGAAGATGTTGCCCTCCTCGAACTTGACCCCCTCCAAGTCTCGACGAGTAGCAATCAAGACAACGGCCTCACCTCCGTGCGATGCGCTTTCCGCGGCAAATAGAGTCGCAACGAGCGGATCCGTGGAGACTGGCGAGATCCCCATGATTTGATTGCCACGATTTCCTGGATATCCGCGTGTCGTACCTCGGAAAAACACATCTATACCCACTGCCGGATCCGGTTCCTCCTTGCCATCGCTCGACAATTGGAACGGACCGTCAAAATTAGTTGGATCAACGACAGGATCGATCCACGACCACGACTCCTGCACCGCGGGTCCGGGCAGAGCAGGTTCTTTTATCGCAGGACTGGGACGAACAGGCTCCTGAACGACTGCCCCGAGTGCGCTGGAAGCACCAGGAGCGAACATTGGCAACTGTCCCCCAAGCCTTGTCAATACCGCACACGCCGCTCGGTCACCGTTGCCGCACAATTCCTGCTGGTAAAGGATTCGCTCTCGCGCAATCGCGTCTAGTTGCTCGGATGTGAACCCGCCACATCCCTCGGTTGCACTTGGTGTACATCCACTCCCCCCGGGGCCATTGAAGAAGAGCCACAGCGCAAGTGTTGGCGGAGTGAACCACCAAGGACGAGGAAGAGTTAGGGGCTGTGCACTAGGTCCGCCCGTCGTTGACGGCTTCTGCCACTGCTCCCAGGGAAGCATCGCGCGCGGTGATAGCCCACCGCTCGGACCTCCGCCACTACCCGGGGCTGGAGTCGGCTGCATAGGCTCGAGCCCCTGTCGCCCATCTGGGTCCGTGTACCGCGTCGGGTTCCCATTGGCATACGCCCAGGGGTTAAGACCATTCGGCGTTCCCAGGTACGCCCCAGCCCCCACGGGGTCTTCGGACAGGAATCGCCCCGTATGAGTGTCAAGCCATCGCTGCTGGGCATAGGTGAGGCCCACGTCCGCGTCCCAGCCATGGCCCGTGTAGCCAATGCTCGCTTGCGCTGACGTGGGCGCTGTGTCGTCACGGAAGTTGCCCCAGGCGTCGTACCGGTGCGCGGTGAGAGTTCCGTCTGTCTTGATTCGCCCCACCCCGCTGCCGAGCCCATCATGAAGAACTCGCAAATCTCCAACGGAGATGGTCACTTCCGCGATCCGCTCCTGATGCAGTCGCGTCCCGTCACCAAGCTGTTCCTCGACAAGCTCCCCGCTATTCCAAACGTAGCGCGTCGTATCATCAGCCACGACTCGTTCACGACGCAGTCCATCAAAGCCGTAGCGATAACTCACAACTATCGACTCTTGCGCCCCACTCGCCCCTGGCTTCTGGACGCGAACTTGGCGCAACTTCCCATCTGCATCCCACTCATAATCAGACGTCTTGTTCGTTGAGCGTATCTCGGTCCGCACACGACCTGAGCCATCCGTGAAAATGGACGCCTGCCTACGCATCGCACCATCCAACGTCAAGTCATCAATAAACTTAAGACCTCCTGCGCCGTCAAATCCATACTCCAGTCGACGAGCAGCCTGCAAGGCTTGACCGTAGCCGGATTCAGACAATGCACCGGAGAAGTTCGTTGCATGGCGTTCCCCAAGACGCGTCCCATCCATTGCGAGCAGATAGAGCACAGCGTTTCCACTGGGGTACTTCACTCCAGTAAGGCGGTCCGCCTTGTCGTAACCATAAGTCGTGACCTCGCTCGATATAGTGCCCTGTTCGTTGGGATACTGAGCAATCTCTTCGATACGGTTTCCGCGCGAGTCGTACGCGTAATGGAAACCAATCTTCAGAGAAATAGGTGACTGCGCACAGTCGACATCCGCAATCGCAGATGTTGTGCGAACCGCCTTGAGCCACCCTCGGCTGTCATAGCACCAACGCTCGACTATCGAAGCGTCTGCCACCCTCACAAGCTGACCGCCCCCTTGCTCCCACTCGATGATGCGGCTTGATGCCAGTTTCTCTGCGTTTCGCGTCTTTATGTTGTTGATCCGGCCCAGCAGATCGTATTCGAACTCTTGCACCAGAAGTGGCTCAACTTCGGCCACTCCGGAGAACCGTTGTTTGAGCAGATCGGCATTCAAAGCATACGCATACTCGATCAAGTCCTCGCGATCGGACTCCGAGTCTTTTCCTCGCCTCACCTGCACGAGTCGGCCACGTGAATCGTAGCGGAATGTATTCAGCACGCTCCTGCCGACTCGGTGTTCATGCGCCTGAACAAGCTCGTCAGACGCGTCGTAGGCGAACGCCAATCTCGTGATATCTTGCTGAGGCTCGGAGGACGGGCCTGGCGTGAAAGTCTTCCAGACTGGACGACCACGGCCATCTACCAGGGTCTCAACGAGGTCACGGTCATTTCCACCTGCCTCTTCCGAGTTGTTCGGACTCGTCACTTGTTGGACGCCATTCACCCAGGATGTCGACCAATTCGACGTACCGCGCACCCGGCTCGTGGTCCGTCCCAGGTAGTCGTACTCGAAGTACTCCGAGGGCACTCCTCCGGGCGGGCGCTGGATGCTCCTCAGCCGCCGGAGTCCGTCGTAACCATACGTGAAGGCAGTCAGCCCCGGAGGCGTCACACTCGACAACTCGCCCAGCGGGCCGTACTTGTACAGCCAGGCGTCGCCGGGATTGTCTGGGTCCTTCGCGACACTGGCGACATTGCCACCAGCGTCGTATGCGTACTTCGTGTCCGTGAGCACCCCATCCCTGCCGAAGGTCTCGCGGACCATCAAGCCACGGGGGCCATAGAAGAGTGACCGAACGCGGTGAGCAGGGTCCGTCACGCTCTTGAGCCGCCCATCCAGGCGATAGGTCATCCGCGTGTACTCGGTCAGCCCCCCCTCGCCCAAGGCCATCTCCACGACCAAGCCCTGGTCGTACGTGTAACGCGTGGCAGGCCGACCCGCAGGTTGCTCCTTGCTCAGAATGCCCGCAGCATCATAGCTCCAGGCATCCGTCAGACCTCCCTGCGCCCTGGACACGGCCTGTCCCAGGCTGTTGGTGGTCACCGTGAAGTTCCGCTGCGGCAGCACCACCTCTGGGGAGGCACTGACGGTCCCCGTCTGGAGCACTGCCACCGTGCGCCCAGCCCATTGAGACTTCGTCACATATTCGTACGAGTCCGCACCTCGCTGCCAGCGCTCACTCCGCCCCAGCGAACGCCCACGGTCATCGAACTTCGTGTGCTCCACGGTCAGAACGGAAGATGGCCCATCCGTTCCTTCTGTCCTCTCCGTCCGCACCTGCTTCTGAAGCCACGATCCCGCATACGCATAAGTTGTCGTGGTCGCGTTCTTTCTCGTACTCGTTCCGCCGCCTGCCACGGTCGGCGCGTCCTCTCGCACCTCCTTGAGGATCTGATACCGCGCATTGAAGAAGCGATAGGTCTTGTAACCCAGCGGATCTGTCTCCTCGACGGCGCTGTCAGGCACCGTGAGGTCACCGCCCGTTTTCCCCTGCACCCCATAGGCAAAGGACCAGCGCCCCCCTTCCGAGCTTCCCGCCGTCGCCATCAGTTCCTTCGACAGGAGCTGCCCGAACACGTCATAGGTGAACCGCCAGTCCGCATCGGGGTGTGGCCCCTTCTGCTGGATGACGCGCCCTTCTCCATCCACCACGGTCTCCGTGATCGCCGCCGGATTGTTCGCATCACCCGGCTCCTCCACGCGATAGAGATTGCCCGCAGAGTCGTAATGGTAGGTCGTGGTCTCTGTCGCTTGGCCCTCGGTCGGTGCGACGAGGGTCCGCACCTGCCCACGCTCGTTGTAGGTGTATTTCCACGTGGCCCGCTCACCCGCGATGAAACGAACCTGCTCACGGAGCCTGCCAGCCACGTCGTAGTACTCTTCGGTCTGCTCGTAACGCTCCTGACCACCCACCATCTGGATGGTCCGGGATATCGCAACCTTTCTCAGACCGGTGCTCGCGGCCGTCGCGTCCTCATACCGACGCTCCTCTTCGAGCGTAAGCGGCCCATCCGATGACAGAATCGTCCGCGAGTAGTGCGTCAGACGTCCAAGCACATCGTGGTACTCGAAGCGCTCGTCCGTCCCCATGACGACGTCATGCTGTTTCACCACACGCCCAGCACCGTCGTAATCGACGGTGGTATGGACGCCAACGCCAGCGCCCTGCGACTTCGTGGAGCGCACGCGACCCGCGGCATCGGGCGCGTGCTCGAGAACATGACTCGACTTGCTGTTTCCGAAGGCTCGAAGCAGCACATTCCCCGCGAAGTCCCGCTGGTACTCCTCTGAGGAACGTTCTCCCGACACGGTTTCGGCGCCCGTGTAGTCCCAGAACGTGGCCCGGCCGAGGACATCGTACCCCACCGTTGTACGCAGCCCGTTCTGGTCCACGACAACACGGGCATTCCCATTCGAGTCGAAGTCCTGGTAACGACTTTCGTAACCACCCACCGGCCCTGCCGTCGTCCCAGCAGCAATGATGCGCACCCCCGTCAGTCGGCCAGAGGCGTCGTATTCGTACGCACGCTCCACGCCCACGGCATCGGTCGTCGCCACCACGCGCCCGTTCTGGATGTGGCGCTTCCGAATCGCCACCTTCGCTTGCCCCGGGGGACCAAAGGGCGTGCTCTCCTCTACGAAGACGCCACGCACCCCAGGGTCCCCATCGACGACCTCCCAGGTCTCGACGGTCCTAAGCGGTTGCGATCCATTGAGCCGCTCCTCCATCTTCGTTCGCCGATCGCCCTGCGTGTACGTGTACGTCCACTCCTGCGCCGGCTCCGCTTTGATGAAGTGCCGCGTCACCCGCCCGAGGCCGTCGTACTGCCACGCTTCTTCAGCCCCGGTTTCGTTTTCCGTCACCTCGACGACCCGCCCCAGTCGGTCGTACGTCACGTTCCGGGTCAGGGTCGCCAACCCCAGGGAGCCTGCGTGCGGGTGCGTCAGCGTGATGAGCTGAGGAAGACCGAGCTCGTTCGGTGAGCTGTAGGAGGTCTGTTGCCCAAGCGCATCCGTCTCCGCAATGAGGACACCCGAGCCGTCGGTCCCGAAGGAGCGCACCCCTGAATCCAAGGCCGTCGAACCGTCGCTGTTCACGAAAGCGATGCCTTCGACCTGTCCTTTCGTCGTGACGCGAGTCTTGATGGCTTGATGCCCATCCCGCGTGGGAGTGATTCGCTGGTCGGGGATGCCGAATTGCTTGTTCACGTCGTGGGTGAACGTTTGCTGGACGAGCGGTTCGCCAGCCTTCACCCCGAGAGTGTCTCGGTATCCGACTGCATCCTTCTGCAGGAACAGAGACGTCAAGCGATGAGACGCATCGATGTTGTACTTGAGCTCCGCCTGATTCGAGAGGGTCACGACGTCCGGGGAGATCTGACCATCGGCCCGCCACTGCGTCTTCTGCTCGGGCAGTGCCCCCGCCTTCATCCTCGTCGCACTACCGTAATCCGACAGGGAGAACACCACGTCCACCCCATCGGGGCGCGTTACCCGGCGCTGCCCCTTCGCTGGATAGAAGAATTGGTAGGCCGCAGGGCCGCTCCCGGAACTCGTCACCGAGTCAATGATCTCGGCCGGGTCGACGTGCTCGAACGTCTTCGAGTTCCCCTGACTCGTATAGTGGGCCACCCACTGGTCGAAAAATGCCACGTCACCCGACGCCGGAGGCGTCGTGTCCTGGCTGACCTGATAGTGCGCCTCTCTGAGCTCGTTGACCCGCCTCCAGCGCGAGTAACCCGTCGCTAGCTTCGGAACAGGCTCGTATTCGTAGCGCCAGGCTTGCTGGGGCAGCCCTGTCCGCCGCACGGCCTTCAGCAGATTGCCCCAGGCGTCGTGCTCGAACTCGACCCGGTGCAGGGCCGCAGCGGGATTGACGCCTTGCCCCACGCCCGACGGCAGGCTCGAGTTCAGGTAGAGCCCTACGGCGGACATCAGCTTCAGGTTCCGGGAGCGTGCCAGCAGGCGCAGCTTCTCCGCGTTCCCCCTGACGTCGGCATCCTTGTACTCGAAGACCAGGGTGACATGTCCCGGCGCACGAGAGACGCTCGCCACGAGGTCCGAGCCCGGAACGTAGGTCAGCATCGTCCAACCCTGCTTCGGCTCATCCGTGCCTTGACCGTCGGAGAACTCCGTCAGGACCCATCGCCGCTGGTCGGGAATTCCCGTCGCGAGCACCGACTCGGTCTTGAATCGGTACACCATCCCCGTCGATGTCGTGAACTCCGCGCCATCCACATCAACCGTGAGGCGCCCTCCGTGGGACTTGTCGGTGCTGCAGTCACTCGCCGCAAAGCCCGCTTGATTCACCGTCGCGCAGACCGGGAAGTCATACGACTGGCCATTCAGCACGACGATGTAGCGTCCCAATTCCTCCTCGACGACGAACCCCTCGTAGTCATGAGTCCAGCCCACTCCGAGCGGTGACACCTCATTGTTCTGGTTGTTGAACGTCCGCGAGAACGACACGGCCTCCGCGAGATGAGGGACGGAGAAGTCCTCGTGCGTCACCCGGAGGTGGCCTCCCGCGAGGTTGACCCCCTGAAACACCGTCTGCCCGGCGGCCATGGCGTTCACGAACGTATAGCGTCCCACCGGCTCGCCCAGCACCTGCTTCATCGGCTTGCTCACGCCCGTGGGCCCTGCCTTCGGCTCGAGGGTCAGGACCACCTCTCGTCCCTGCGCGCGCATGTCCTGCATCCGCCCCAGGTGATTGGCGAGCGGCAACGCGAAGCGCCCAGCGCCGTTCGCGCCCGGCTTCGCCTGGATGATGAGCGGCTGGGAGATATCCGCGTCCGCCTCATCGAGATACCTCACCACCTGGTACTTGCCTGCCCCCGTCGCCTCGTTCCGAACGTACCGCACCTCCGCAGCCTTGAGCAGCGTGTCCTTCGTGCACTCAGTACCCTCGCAGAGGCGGATCGTCCCCTCCGTCATCACATCCGGCTCGATGGCGAATTGAGCCATGGCCTTGACGGAGATGGGCCGAGAGGTCGCGCTCTGCGAAGACAGCGCCGAAGGCGTCGCCCGCGCCAGCGAGCGAACCTGCGTGTCCTCGCTGCCCGCCGTCACGAAGTCCGTGCGCGGCGAGATGCCATGGAAGTTGAAGCGGTACAGCACATTGTCCGCGTTCCCGCTCAGGTACAGCTCGAAGTACAGGATGTCCGCCGCCGACAGCACCTCCGGGAGATACTCTCCATCACAGGTGCCGCTGATCGTCCGCTGCTCGGGGTTGAACGCCACCGGGCACTCGATGCCGAAGTCATCCGTTCCCAGCCGCAGCCGGTATTCACCACTCACCGTCCCCGCACGGCCCGGAACGTCCGGCGTTTGCAGGCCATTGAGCAGGAACTGGTACGCCACGTCATCATCCGTGGCCTCAGGCCGAGTCCCCGCGAGGACACGCCCCCCATCGGCCGAGCCACCATCCAGCTGAACATGCTCCCCACCCTCGGCGACGATGGTGGCGGCACCCAGCTCCAGCACGCGGAACTCATGCTCGCGAGCGCGGTCATATCGCTCCAGCGCCGAGCCATTCTCCTCACGATGCCGGTAGACGTTCTTCAACCCCACCGCCCACTTCGGCAGTGACTCGGGGTGCTCACCGGTACCCGGTTCGGACTCCGGCATCCCATCCCGATTCTTGCACTCGCCGGGCTCGCAGAAGTTCGGCGGCGGCGCGTTCACCTCGTCGGGCTGGAGGAAGCCGTCGTCGTTCCGGTCCCGCTCGAGCATCGGATGTCCGACGACGTGCAGGTAGTAGTTGGCCCTCGGCAGCGCCCCCAGGATCGCCGTCTGGCCCTGACCATTCACGTAGGTCAACGGAGTCTGGACAGACGCCGTGTGCCGGCCCGGGCGCACCGGGAACGTCACCACGACGGGCTGCTCCTCGGCCGTGCCCGTGACACGCACCACACGGCCCGCGATCGCGGGAACACCAGGAGGCACGTCCACGACACGGGGCGTCCCCATGTCGCAGCGCCCGAGCAACCGGTGGGGCGAGGACGCGGGCAGCTCGGAGCAGAACTGCTCCAGCGCCTCTCCCGGTGCGCCCAGGTCCCGAAGCATCCCGGGCTCGCAGATGCCGCCATCCGGCAGGTAGCCGACCGTCACGCATGACGCCTCGTCCGGCCCGGCGTCGACATGCGCGACCACGCCTGCATCACTCCCGACGCCACCGTCAGTCGCCACCTCAGGCAACTGGCGCACGCGCCAGTGGGTGTCGAGTTGGAGGAAGTCATCCTTCGTCGTCCCCGCCCCACCGTGACGAACGAGGCTCGGCCGCGCCGCGACCTGAACGCCCTCGGGAGTCAGACGTCTGGACACACGGATGTCGAGCTCGGGAGGATAGAGCTTGAGGTCCGCGGGAATCCCCAGCTCCGCTTGGGTGCACCGAGACAGCGTCATCGTCTCGCCCAACTCCGTCACCTGCAGCGGTCCACCCGCCTCGTCATCCGCCTGACAGGCCCCCGACGCGGAGCGCTCGACACGGTTCACGGCGGGCACCGTCACGTGGGCCATGCCCGAGTAGCCCGTCGCGTGGTTCACCGCGAAGACCACCAGGCGATCCCCCGGGTTCAACCGCAGATGATTGGTCCGGTTGTCACGGCAGTTCCCGTCGTAATAGCCCTGGTCCGCGTCGCTCAGGCCACCACCGTCGGAGGTTCCGAGCTCCCGCTCCAGCTCTCGGCACCGCTCGCGCGCCACCTGCCGGATGCGCGCGGCGGGGCCGGTCCGCACCCGCGTGTAGTAACCATGCGGGTCGCCGGGCTGATACGAGCCCTGGCTACACACTGCTCCATTCGGCGTCCCCGCGGCGAACGTGGCGATGGGGTGCTCGAGGTCATCCTCGCGGAAGAAATGCACCTCGGTGGACTTCACATCGCGCAGCGCGATGTCGACGAACTCCCCCGGCGTCTGGGCCCGCTGGCTGTAAGCGTCCTCGTCACAGTTCAGCCCAAGTGACTCACCTCGCCGATTCACGAAGGTCAGCGCGCCATACAGCATCCGCACATCCACCAGGATGTCCGCGCGCGCGCTGCTCCCCGGGCTCACCGTGAACGTCTGGGAGCAGACCGGGAACTGGTTGAGCGTCGGCGTGTAGCGGATGACGCCATCATCCCCGAGTCGTTCCACCAGACGAGGGCCCGTGGGCACTTCCGTGCAGGCAATCCCCATCTCCCCACCCGTCAGGCCCGCCACCGGAATGCCAAACCCTCCGGAGGCCCCCGTCATCCCCACCGAGCCGCCGCCAGGGCCTGTGACAGTCACCCTCAGGTTCTTGAAGCGGACCGGGCTGTGGACCGCTTCGTCGCCCACGTCACTGAAGGTGTCCTGCAACGTGCGCAGCCGCAGCTTCGCCCGCGCCGGCCCCGCGTCCCCTGGCTCCCGAACCAGCTCCGCCTCGAGCTTCAGGAGGCGATGCGAGGACTTCGACAACGCGGACAGGGTCAGCACCGTCCGCCCCTCGGGCAATGCGACATCCTGCGCCACCGCCGCCTCGCCCACACCCTGCGCCTGCCATGCGCCCGGAGTCGGCTCCGGCAACGGCCCCTGTGGGCCCTCCGCCGTCAGCGTCACGAGCACCGTCTCGGGGTTGGCCACCTCATAGGGGTCCATCGAGACGAAGCGCGACCGGAAGTCGAGCGCCAACGAATAGGGCAGCGTCACGGTCTGCTCGGACGCAGGCGCCCCCTGACCTGGAAGCGTGGGCCTGCTCACCTCCAGTTCGAGCTGACGCTCCAAGGGAGCGCGCACCGAGCCCGTCACCGCGCCCGGTATGGCCATTCCCGCCAGGGTGTCAAAGGCGGTGTAGCCAGCTTGATTCACCCCACCCCCAAGCTGGGCGTGCGCCTCTGTCACCGCGAAGTTCGACAGGAATTGTTTCCAGAGGGGCTCCGATGACCTCACGGGGCGAACGCCTCCCCTGGAACCGCGAAGGCCACTTCCGCCATCGAGCGGCTGCCCAGCGTCGCCTCCCGCATCATCCAATCCCAGCGCCACAGCCACCGCCTGGTGCTGGACCTCGTCGAGCGGCACATAGCCCACGAACTCCAGGGACGTGAGTCCCAGCGGGCTCAATGGATTCAGCACCGTCGCATCCGCGCTCACCCGCGCGAAGCCCACGCGCTTGAGCTGGTGCCGCTGAGGATCATGACCGAGGACCATCGCCAACCGCCCCGCGGGCAGGTTCGTTCGATTGGGGAACGTCACGCTGACGGCCTTCTGAAGCCTCAGCCCCGCCGGCCCCATCTGCCAGAGCGCGCCAAGGCCCGCGCGACCCTCCATGGGCAGCGGAAGGGCATAGGGCTGGACCTCTGTCGCGGTCACCAACCCGCGAGTGGCACCGTCCTCGAAAAAGAAGCCCTCCGCGGGCACGTCCACGCGCAGGCCCCGATGACGTCCGGCGAAGTCCATCGACATCGGGCGAAGGGCATCGACCACCTGGGCGGAGGCTGTATCGACGGCGGTCAGTGCCAACGGAGCATCCAACGTGTCGGCTTCGGACTGGGCGAACAGGCGGCGACGCACCGAGGGGAACGATTGTCCCTCGGACGTGACGCCTCCCTCATAGCGAAGCGCCAGCTCACCACCGCGCGACGGGAAGAGCGTCCAGTTGCCATCCGGACCACTCACCGTGGACAGCGTCGTCCCTTCCACCGAAACCTTGACTCCTGGCAGAGGCCGATAGTCGGCATCCACGACGTACCCACGCACACGCGTCAAGGGACGGCGCACCGTGAACTCGCTGGAAAACTCCGCGTTGCCCATTCCCGGCAGCGTCACCGGCTCGAGGTTCTTCACCAGCACCCTCAGTCGAGCCCCTTCGGGGAGCGGATCCCTGGCGATGAAGGACACCGTCTGCCCCCCGGGCGCCACGGAGTAGCCCCCAGGCAATGCCGCCCCCTCCCCGTTCACATGGACTTGGAAGCGCTCTGCCAGGGCTGTCCCTCGGATGGGCTTGTTGAAGGACACGCTCACCAGCGAGTCGGGCTCAATTCCCTGCGCGCCCCCTCGCGGCGAGACCCCTGTCACGGAGAGCGGCTCCTGACTTGCGTCGCGGTAGCGCACCGTGACACTCGCCGCTCCCACCATGCCGCCCAGCGCGCCTTCGGACACCTGCGTGTCCTCCGCGGTGACGTGGATGACGTTCTCCCCCAGGCTCAATCGCACCGTCGTGGTGTACTCCTCCCGCGCCGATGACACGTCGAGGGACTCCGTGCCAATTCTCAGACTTCGAAGCGGTGCGGCGCTGGTGACACGCACACGAACCGTCACCTCCGAATTCGGCGCCTCGAACCCATTCGATGGTTCCAGGATGGCCACCCGTGGAGCACTTCCACGAAGCGTGAGCGTGGCCATCTGCTGGGTGCGGTTGCCCGCGACGTCGCGAGCCACCACGTTGACCTGCGTGGGAACCTGCGGTGGCAGCGTCACATAGGCGCTGAACGCGCCCGCGACGACACGCACCGGAACGCCATCCACCAACACCTCCGACAGGTGTCGGTCTCCCACCGTCCCCATGAGCAAGTAAGGCGATTGCGCGATGCGATCCCACCCCGAAGAAGGAGGGGTCAGCGAGAGTTGAGGCGGAAGCCGGTCGATAGCCACGGTCCGTGTCTGCGATTGCGAACGGCCGCGTGCATCCGTCACCCGGAACTGGAGCGAGTAGTCACCGTCCGCGAGCGACAAGGCGCCCGTGAACTCACGACCGTTCACCGCCATGCCCACACCTTGCACAGTGACCGTCAGCGGGAGTGTGCCCCCCTCGATCCGGCCACGGACGACCACGTGGGCTCCCCCGTAGACCCCACCCTCCTGCGGCGCCTCGACCACCAGGACCGGAGCGGGTTCCACGCCAGCGCCGGCATCCGAGTTCCCCACCGAGCCAGCGTCACTGCCATCCATGGCGCCTGCATCTCGAGACGGAACCCCTGCATCCCGAGGCGGTGTCCCCGCATCCTGCCCAGCACCTCCGTCTGGAGTCCCGCCATCTCCCACCCCACCATCTCCTGGTTCTTCGGAGTTTCTGATGACCGACACGCTCTGGGTCGAGGTGTTCCCCGCGGCATCCATGACCGTGACCACGAGGAGGTTGGTCCCCTCGAGCAACGAATGCGTCCGCCGCCAGAGACCATCGGGCCCCCGGACCAACTCCTCCCCGCCCACCAGAACGCTCTCGACGAGGCTCTCGTCCACCACCTCGACTTCGACCTCCACCTGGGCCTCCCGCGTCACCAGGCCATTCACCGGCTTGCGAATGGTGACGACCGGAGGCACGGCATCCAGGACGAAATTCCTCCGCTCCTCGCGAACATTCCCCACGAGGTCGGTCGCAGTGATGACCAGCACGTGCGCTCCCGAGGCGGAGACCGTGCTCCCGCTCGTCAACGGCGCGCCATCGAGGGTTGCGCTGACAGTGCCAGGATGAGCATCCGCCACAGTCCAGGAGATCGTCGCTGGCGTCCTGCGAAGCTCGCCCTCGTCGACCCCCTCCACCGTCACGACGGGGGGCGTGCGGTCGATGACGAAACTCCTGACCGTACTCGTGACGTTTCCGGCTTGATCCTCGGCTCGAATCTCGAGCAGGTACGCCCCATCATCCCCCACCGCCGTCCCCGAAACGAATGGCGTGCCACCCAGCGTCGCGCTCACGCTTCCAGGATTCGCATCCGTGGCACTGAAGACGGGCGTGACGACCCGCGCCACGAGCCCTTCTTCTGGAACTCCGTCAACCACGAGGAGTGGAGGCGTGAAGTCCAGGGTGAATGAAACGGTGGAGACCGTTCGGTTGTCCGCCTTGTCACGGGCGGTGACCTTCACCGTATGCCGCCCCTCGGCGGAGATGGTGTCGCCGCCGCGATACTCCTGGCCATCCAGGAGGGCTTCGACCCCTTCCGCCGCCATGTTGAGGTCCTTGGCGGTATAGCTCACCACGACAGGCCCATTGAGAACGGCGCCCTCCGCCACGCCCGACAACGCCACGAGCGGGAAGGTCCGGTCGATGGTGAAGTTCACCGTGGCGATGCCGTAATTGGCGGCGCGGTCCTTCGCGACGACGTAGAGCGAGTACGTGCCATCCTCGTGGATGGGGGTGTTGTTGGGATGCCCCACGCTGTTCAACGTGATGATCAGCGCCTCGAGATAGTTGCTGTCCACCTGAATGGATGGAGTCACCACCCGCGAGGCGAACTCTCCTTCGGAGATACCCGCCACGGTGATGACCGGCACCCGCACCAACAACGTGAAGCGAACCCGCTTCATCGCCACCCGGCCCTCGGGATCCTGAGCGGTGACGAGCAGTTCGTACTCACCATCCGCTGACACCTCCGTGTTGTTCGCGATGGCGACACCATTGAGCGTGGCCGAGGTGTTGACCACGTAGGGGCTTACCGCCTCCCACTCCACCGTCACGGGGCCGCGCGTCACGTCGCCATCGGACACCCCTCGCACGGTGATGACCGGAGCATTTTGATCGAGCACCACGGCTCGACACACCCGGGAGACGTTCCCGCAGGAATCCGCCATGACCGCCGTGATGGAGTTCACGCCCTCCACAAGCGGCACGTCCGACCTGAAGCCATCCGAGCCCACGAGCCAGGCTGGCGTGCCATTGACGACCAAGGACTTCCCATCGCTGCCATATCTACCCGAGGCAACGACTGGCGAGCTGGTGACGTAGGCGCCATCCTCGGGCTCGGTGAACGACAGTGCTGTTGGGAGCGTGTCGGCATCGAAGATGGCGACGCGCACGTTGGAATCGGAGTCACCCTGAACCAGGACCTCCAGCCGATTCGTGGAGTTCAAGGAGATGGCGGTCGCATGGACACGGCGTTGCGAGGGAGGCACTCCCGCCAGGACCTCCACCCCATTCAAGCGAACCTGGGCGTCAACGGTCTCGCCCAACATGTCCACCACCAGCACGCCGAGCGTCCCCGCGCCCTTGGGCTCGAAGTCGACCACGGCGGGAGACGGCGCGTGCCCCGGCTGCAGGTATCCCGTGTCCGCCATCATGCAAGGAAGCGTGCCCAGCGTCGCGACGGAGACCCGGACCCGACCATCCCCCTGGGCCTCGACCGTGAGCTGGTTGGTCGCGGAGAGCGTGACACGAAAGACCTTCAAGTCCTGGCCCGCGGAGAGCGTCCCTACCGCGACACCATTGAGAGAGACGGTCGCGGACTGTGCCCGCCCTGTGCCTCTTCCATCTCCATTCTGAAGGACCACCAGGGCATCCAGGTTGTCCGAGGCAGCGAAGGTCTCGGTTCGAGCCTCTCCACCGGGGACCGACAGCCCGCCCAGTCGCCAGCTCGGATTCACCGTCTCGGGCAGAACACCCGCACACGCCGGAGCGAGCGACTCCACGGGGAGCGTCGCACGCGACACGCCTGGCGCCGGGCCGAGCTCACTGGGGAGTGGCTCCTGACCCTCCGACTTCGTGCGACAGCTCGCGAGGGCCGCGACCACCAGGAGCGCGAACACCCGCTTCGACCAGACTCCCACGCCACCCTGGTTCATCCCTTTTCTCCTCGCCTGCCCGACTCGCACACGCCCATCCCCCCAGGGAGTCCGCCATCCCGGATGAGAGACTTCCTGAAGCCATGCCGCTGACGCCTCATCGCCCACGCCCCGCGTCCCTCGTCCCCCCGCCGCCACTGGAGGGGGCTCCATCCTGGCTGAGCCGCTCCGGGTAGAGCTTCACGGGGATTCGCGCCCGGAGTTCCTCCAGCAACCGTTCCTGCGCCTCGCGGCGAGCCTCTGCCTCCAACTTCCCGCGCGCCTCATCGAAGCTCGGAACCACTTGCTTCACAGGCTCCACCGCCTCCAGGAGATACAAACCGTACGGCGTCGCGAACGGACGGGAGCGCTCCCCCTTGGCGAGCCGCGCAGCCTCCTCGAAGAACACGTCGTCGACCTGTCCCTCCAGCACGGGCCCCAGATCTCCGCCCCGTGCGGCGGTGCTCGGGTCCTCGGAGCTTTCGCGCGCGACCTTCTCGAAAGGCGCTCCTCCCGCGAGTCGAGCGAACAGGCCATTCATCCGAGACTGCGCCTGAGCTCGGGCCTGCTCATCCGCCGACGGTGGAACGCGGATCAGCAGCTGGCGGACATGGACCTCGCGGCGGCCGAGCCGCTCTCGCGTCGCCGCGTAGCGCTCGCGAAGCTTCGACTCCGTGCTCGCCTCCGCCAGACGCTTCTCCAAGAGTGCCTGCGCAAGCAACTCGCGCTCGGACGCGCGCTGCCGCGCTTGGAGGTCCGGATCCTTGTCGAGCCCGGCTCGCCGAGCCTCCTCCGCGAGGAGGCTGCGCCCCACCAGTGCATCGAGTGCCTCCGCAGGCGTCGGACGGTCCCTCGAGCTGCGCGAAGCGATGTAGGCCGTGACATCCGCGTCCAGCACGTCCCTCTTGCCAACCTCGGCCATGACCTTCTCATCACGACAGGCAGCGAGCGTCAGGGCCGCCGCAATCAGCCCTGGAATGAAGCGCGCGAGACCGCCATTCGAATCACAGAAATACACAGACGCTCCCGACCACGCCCTCAGGGCGCCACTGGCATGTCGATGCTCACCGAGCCCGCCTCACGCAGCCGGGCCAGCAATCCTTCCAGAACCTTTCGCTTCCACTGCGGCAGCGCGCGCCCCTCCACCTCCGCCCTCACCTCCTCGAACGCGGGCACCCTCGCCTCCCGGCGCTCCAGCAGTCGCACCACCGAGTACCCCTTCGCCTCCGCCACCACCGCGCTGGTGTCTCCCACCTTCTTCAAGCTGAACGCCGCGCTTTCCAGCTCGCGGTCCGACAGGTCTCCCCGGGCCACCCAGCCCAGCTCCCCGCCCCGTCCATCCCCATCCGCCGCCACCTTCTCCAGCGCCTCACCCGACTTCAGGCGCTGTGCCAGTCGCTCGGCCTTCTGCTTCGCCTGGGCGCGCTGCGTCGCCGTCGCACCGGGCGGCACCACCACCTGCACCCGCGCGAGCCGCAGGCGCTCGGGTTGGGCGAGTTCGTCGCGGTGCTGCTGGTAGTACTCGCGCAGGGCCTGTTCACCCGGCGTGCCCGCGGCTTTCTCCTCGGCCGCGAGCAACTCCTGGATGACCAGGCGCTCCTCCAGGGCCTGCACCTGCTTGTGGATCTCCGGCTTCTGATGGAGGCCGCGGACCCGGGCCTCCTGGGCCAACAGGCGCTTGTCGATCATCGAGCGCACGAACTCGCGCTGCCCGGCGGGGCGCTCGAACTGCTCACGCAAGGGGGAGGGCAGTCGGGCCGACTCCTCGGCCAGTTCCGCCTGCGTCACCACGCCACCATCGAAGCGGCCCACCGCGGGGGAGGCCGATACCAGACCGCCAGTCCCCGCCCCCTGCTCTGCCGCAGGCTTCGTGCACGAACAACAAAGAGCCCATGCGACAAGCGCCGCACCCCTCCACCATCTCGTCATTTCAGGAAAGCTCCCCGTCGACCCATCGCAGTTCGATACCTGACAAATGGACGCGCACCTTGTGACAGGTGCCAGGGTCAATTCAAGGTCGCGCTGGGTTGGTTGCTCACATGATTTGCGCCACAACCAACCCAGTGCATGCCGAATCCATACACGAAGTGAACCCCATGGGAGCGAATCCACCCAGGCAAGAATGAGCGTCCCGGCCGCCGGACTCGGCATCCTGGTTTCGGGACTCGGGAGACCAAGAGCCCCCTGAATCGAGGGCCACAGGGCACCAAGACCTCGTCTTTTATCGTTAGCCACTTCGTCAGCCCCAACCGGGCCATCAGGGGAACACTAGAATGGCCCAACGGAAGGACTCGGCTGCAACTGGCAAGCCACCTGCTAGACGGCCATTAACGGAGAGCATTGGGCCATTTCAGCGAGCCCCAACCCCTCTCAAGACATTCTCTGACAACACCCCACCTGACAGTCGCGTTCAAGCGAGCATGGTGGGGAGAATCAAGAGAGACCATCCGAGGTGGCGATCAAAGAAGCGAAAGCATGGGCATTCCTGAAAACCTTGTTCATCGATAGGATGACCTTCGAGGCCGACCCGTCGGCCCAATCTCCTCATGGGGGTCGACACCGTGAATCAGACTCAGCTTCTCGCCAGTTTGACCCGGTACATCGCCGAAGAGATTCTCGAAGGTGAGGCGGAGGAGCTCCTGCCCTCCACTCCCTTGCTCGAACTCGGCATCCTGAACTCGCTGGAGACAGCGCGGATGATGAGCTTCATCGAGAAGCAATACGGCATCACCATCCCCGCGGACGCGATGCGCGTGGAGAACCTCGCCACGCTGTCCGCAATCACAGCCATGGTCCAAGCCTGCGCGCAGCCCCCCCAGCGGTAGCGGCTCAGCCTCTTTGCTTCTGGCCTTCCAGCAACGCCTGGACCTGCTCGTCCGTGAGCTGTTCGAGCAGGTCGAGCTGTCCCGCCAACGCTTCGAGGTCCCCTCCTGGCACGGCTGAGGGCACATCGGGCGTCGCGGGGCGATCGAACCAGTACCGACTGCGCTGGAAACAGCTCGTCGGGAGCACCACCTTGTCGTGGGCGCTGTCTCGATAGAGCTCCGACCACGCGACTTCAGCCCCCGCGGCCACCAGGCCCGCGAGGCTCTTGAGGAGCGCTGTCCTGTCGTCGTCCGGTGCGCGCAAGCTGGGGAACCAGGATTGCGCTGACGCGGGACGGCTTCGCTGCCCCAGGGCCATCCAGCCCGCGCCGGGGCCCACGTCCAGATATCCGCTCACTCCGTGCCCGCTCAACGCATCCATCGCGCTGAGCCATTGCCCCGGAGCTCCCGAGCGCTCTCGCCAGGCCTCCGCGTTGGGCGACTCCATCACCCTTCCCGTGAGCGCCGAGAGCCAGGGGACCCGAGGTCGATCGTGGATCTTCGAGCGTGCCGCAGCAGCCACGGCATCACGCGCCGCGCTCCAGGTCGTCAGGGTGACTGCATGCGGTGTGTCGCGCGGGTCGGCACGAATCCCTTGCTGAAGCAGCTCCGCCCGCACCGCTTCGATGGTCGCGTTCGTGCCGGAGAGAATGCCGCGCCCCTCTCCATCGAGCCCCAACAGGCATACGTCCGGGAACCTCGGGAGGACATCCGCGAGACGCTCGGGTCGCTCGACCGTCAGCTCAGCACCGGGAGCCGCGCGCTCGAGTTGCTCGCCCAACGTCGCCACGAGCGACATGCCGTCCGCCCAGGTGAGCACACCCGCGGCACAGGCCGCCGCGTACTCCCCCACGCCGACACCCAACACCGCCGTGGGCGCGATGCCCCACGCCCTCCACAGCTGCACCAGTCCACACTGCACCGCGAACATCCCCGGAAGCGCGAGCCCTGGTCCCAGCGGCCGTGGAGCCGCCCCTCGCTCGGGGAAGAGTCCTGCGACGAGAGGACGGCCCAGCGCGCCCTCACAGTGGAGGACTGCCTCCCGGAAGACAGGCTCGGACTCGACGAGTCGCCGTCCCCACCCCTGCCATTCCCGATCCCACCCCGCGAACAGGAACGCCAGTCGGGGCCGCTGCCGTCCGGAACCGGTCCACACGCCCGGCAGCTGTTCCCCCTGCACGAAGCTCGTGAGCCGCTGGCGGGCCTCGCTGGCACTCGACGCCACGACGGCGACCCGATGTGCGAACGCAACCCGGCCCGTGTTGGCCGTGAAGCAGACATCACCAAAAGCATGCCGATGTTCCGTCGCGAAGTGCTCCACATAGCGCCGCGCCAAGGCCTGGAGCGCGGGCGCGGAGCGGGCCGACAGCAGCAGGAGCTGAGGGGACGTTGCGACCTCCACCGGTGCGGCCTCGACGAGAGGTGCTTCTTCGATGAGCACGTGCGCGTTCGTTCCGTTGAAGCCGAACGCCGTCACTCCGGCGATTCGCCGCTTCGGCCCTCGCGCCCAGCTCATTCGCTTCCGCGGCACGACGACGGGCAGCGCATCCCAGCGGATGTTGGGATTCGGCGTCTCCAGGTTCAGGTGCGCGGGGATCTCCTCGTGTTGCAGCGCGAGCACGACCTTGATGATTCCCGCCACACCCGCCGCGCCTTCGGTATGGCCGATGTTCGTCTTCACGGAGCCGACGACCATCGGATGCTCACGTGAATGCGCGGGCCCGAAGACGCGGCCCAGCGCCTCCATCTCGATAGGGTCCCCAATGGCCGTTCCCGTGCCATGGGCCTCCAGGTAGCCCACCTGCTCGGGCTCTACCCCTCCGGACTTCAGGGCCGCTCGCATCACCTTCGCCAGCGCGTTGCCATTGGGCACTGTCAGGCCGCTCGACTGGCCGCTGTGATTCGTCGCGGAGCCTCGCAACAACGCAAGGATGGGGTCCCTGTCCGCGACCGCGTCCGACAGTCGCTTGAGCACGAGCATCCCACAGCCCTCACCTCGCACGAAGCCATCCGCCGAGGCGTCGAACGTGCTGCACCGCCCCTTCGCGGAGAGCATGCGCATCGCGCAGTTCACGACGGACGTGAGCGGAGACAGGATGAGGCTGATGCCGCCGGCCAGGGCCAAATCGCACTCGCGGGTCCGCAGGCTCTGACACGCGAGGTGCACGGTGACCAGTGACGACGAGCACGCCGCGTCGACGGCCATCGTCGGCCCCTGCAGCCCCAGGCTGTAGGCCAGCCTCCCCGCGGCGACGCTCAACCCCGAACCCGAAGCGGTGTGCAGGTCGATCTGCGTCGCATCCGTCATCAGGTGCGAGAAGTCCTCGTTCATCATCCCGACGAACACCCCCGTCGAGCTGCCCTTGAGGTCCGCCGCCGACAGGCCCGCGCGCTCCAATGCCTCCCAGGTCACTTCCAGGAGCAGGCGCTGGTGAGGGTCCATCCGCGACGCTTCTCGGGGAGAGATGCCAAAGAACTGGGGGTCGAAGTCCTCCACCCCTCGGATGAAGGCCCCGTGACGCGTGTACATCTTCCCCGGCGTCCCCGGTGTCGGGTCGTAGTACGCGTCGACATCCCAGCGCGATGAAGGAATCGGGGCGATGGCCTCCCTCCCTTCCTTCAACAACTCCCAGAAGGACTCCGGCGTGTCCGCGCCCCCTGGGAACCGCAGGCCCATTCCAATGATGGCGATGGGCTCGCTCAACGCCATCGCCAGCTTCGACTCGACCTTGCGCGCCAGCAACGCCAGCTTCAGCGGCGGCAGGTCACTGAGGCGGGGGGTGGTGGAATCCGTCGTCATGATGTCCTCACGGAGCTCGACTCAGCGGCGGCGGCGCAGCAGGTCCTGGACGTCCCCATCGGCCAGGTCATCCACGTCGGACAAGAGCGCCTCCAGGTCCGCGTCCTCGACGAGCTGCCTCGTGGGCGCCACCTGCTCCTGCAGCCCCAGCACCTCTCTCGCGAGATGGTCCACGAGCGCGTTCACCGTGGGATTGTCGAAGGCGACCGTCGCGGGCAACGAGACACCCAGGCTTCGCTGGAGGACGTTGCGCAGCTCCACGGACATCAGCGAGTCCATGCCCAAGTCGAAGAAGCCCTGACCCGGGTCCAACGACTCCGTCAGCGGCCGCCCCAACACACCGTTCACCAGGCCCCCCACGTGCGCGCGCAGCTCGCCGCGGCGCTCGGTGGGCGGCAGGCGCTCCAGCTTCGCTCGCAGGTCTTCGCCTGCAGCCGCGCTCGGCTGCGCGACGAAGTCCTCGTACAACACGGAACGGCCCCGCCTTCCGAGCACGGCCCAGTCCACTGGCAGGATGCCGAGCTGGCCTCCCAGGCCCAGCGCCTGCTCGAAGATGCGCAGCCCATCCGCTGGAGGAATCACGCCGAAGCCCTGCTGCTCCATGCGCCGCTGGAGTGACTGCTCCGCGGCGGCGCCCACCTCGGACCAGGCACCCCAGTCGAGGCTCAGGCCGGGCAGCCCCTCGGCCCGACGCAGGTGCGCCAGCGCGTCCAGGAACGCATTGGCGGCCACGTAACTCGACTGACCGGCGGAGCCAATCATCGAGGCCGCCGAGGAGAAGAGGACGAAGAAGTCGATCGACGCCCCTTGGAACACACGGTGCAGATTCCATCCGCCAGAGACCTTGGCGGCGAACACACTCGCGAACCGCGCGGGCGTCATCTGCATCAACAGCCCGTCGTCGATGACACCCGCGGCATGCACCACGCCTCGGATGGGCGGCTGAATTCCCTCGATGGCTCGCTCGAGGTCAGAAGCCACGGACACGTCACAGGCGAGCGTCCGGACCTCCACGCCCTGCTCCGTCAGCACCGCCAGTCGCGCGCGTGCTTCCACGTCCGGAGCCCTGCGCCCCATCAAGACGAGATGTCGCGCCCCACGCTCCACCAGTCGCTCCGCCACGGCGAGCCCCAGTCCACCGAGCCCACCTGTGACGAGGTAACTCGCATCTGGACGCAGCGTGACTGCGGGCTCCCCGCTCGACAACTTCAGTCGACGGCTGCGCACCAGTCGCGGAACGCGGCGACTTCGACCTCGAAGGGCCACCTCCTCATCGCCCCCTCCGAGCAGTTCGTCTCGCAATTGCTCCACTTCGTGCTCAGGAGCACTCGTGTCCAGGTCCACTCGACGGCACTGGAGCTCCGGATGCTCGCGGACAATCGCCTTGCCGAGCCCCCACAGGACCGAGCCCGTCGGGCCCGAGAGTGGCTCTCCTTCGACAGCGGCCTGTGCACCGCGCGTCACCAGCCACAGCGACGTCGCCCCCTTTGGGGAACGCACGAGGGCCTGTGCCAGCTCCAACGCTCGCGCGCCATGCGCCAGGGCCGCCCCGGGAACATCGGGCTCCGCGACATCCAGACTCCAGAGGTCGACGATGTGCACCGGCGCCGTGCCTTCACGCATCGCGAGGAGCGCCTCGGCGCGCTCGCGGTCGAAGGCCCGCTCTCTCGTAACGGTCTCCACACGCCAGCCACGTCCCTGGAGACACTCCGCGAGGCGGCGCCCTACCCCCGCCCCATCCTCGAGGATGAGGCCGAAGGGCACGACCTCCTGCGCTGCCGATGGGGTCGACTCCACCAACGGAGCGTCTCGCCACTCCAGCTCATAGAGCCAGCTCTGCAAGCGTTTGCTCCTCACCCCCAGGAATCCGTCGCGACCGACGCGCTGTAGACGCAGTCGCTCCACCACGGCCACGGGCTCGCCGTCCGCGGTGAACAGCTCCAGGTCACACGTGTAGCCAGGCGCCTTCGAGTCCTCGTCGCGCGACATCCGCGCGTGCGCCCAGACCTCACGGACTCCCGCCATCCGCACCTGGACGCTTCCGACTTCGACAGGCAGATAGGCGGCATCCCCCTCTTCCTCCAGGACGGCCCCCACCATCTGGAAGCAGGCATCCAGGAGCGCGGGCGCGAGGACGTAGCGCTCCACATCCACCACGGCCGCGCCAGACAGAGCGAGCTGCCCCAGCACCTCGCTCCCACCGCGCCACAGCCCTCGAATCGCGCGGAAGCTGGGGCCATAGGCGAGGCCCGCCTTGCCCAGCTTCTCGTAGTAGCCACCCACGGCCACTTCGGTGTCGAGCGCCGCCCGCAACGCCTGGAGGTCGACACGTCCTCCCGACTCTCGCGTCGCCGCGCGGAGCTTGCCGTGGGCATGAAGCGTCCATGACGGCTCGGCGTCACCGCCTGTCGATTCCTGGCTGAAGATCTCGAACCTCCCCGCGCGGTCTCCCTCCGGCGTGTAGAGCAACTGCACGCGGCGCTCCCCTTCGTCGGGGAGGAAGAGGGCCTGGGAGAACCCGAGCTCGTCGACGACGCCTCCCGTCGCACCGAACAGCGACAGGCCAGCGGCGAGCCCCATCTCCACGTACGCCGCTCCTGGCACGACGAGCTGCCCGTACACGGCGTGGTCTCGGAGGAACGCGGGCGTGGACGACCCCAGCGACGATTCGAACTGTCGCGTCCTCGCCGGCGAGTCCTGTCTGCTCCCCAGCAGCGGGTGCACGCCCGCGGTGCTTCGGGCTCGCACGCCCTGACGATCCCACCCCGTTCCGGCCAGCTCCATCCAGTGCCTCTTGCGTTGAAAGGGGTATCCCGGCAGCGAGACCTTGCGTCGCTCCCGGCCTGCATCCAGTCCGTGCCAGTCCACCGTCGCGCCCGCCGCGTAGAGCGAAGCGAGCCCCTCCAGCATCTGCCGCCAGTCCGAGCGCTCCGGACGGAGGCTCGACAACCAGAGCGTCCCCTCTCCGGAGACACATGCCTGCCCCATCGCCGTGAGCGTCGGCTTGGGGCCTACTTCCACGAAGGCCTGAACACCTGCCCGGCTCAGCGTCTCCACGCTCCTCGCGAACCGCACGGGCCCACGGAGTTGCTCCACCCAGTACCGGGGCTCCAGCAGCTCGCCACTGGCCTCCTCACCGCTCACGTTGGAGATGAGCGGGATACCCGGTGGCTGGAGGTGGACCTTGGCCACCTCGCGCGCGAACGCATCGAGGATGGGGTCCATCAGCGCCGAATGGAAGGCGTGGGACACGCGCAAGAGCGAGCCACGCTTGCCGTGCTTGTCCAACTCGCCGAGGCAGTCTCGCACCGCGCCCTCGCGGCCCGAGATGACGACGCTGCGCGGTCCGTTGAGCGCCGCGATGGAGACCTGTCCCGCATACCGGGGCAGCAGCGCCTCCACCATCAATGGGTCCGCGGACACGGTGGCCATCGCGCCCCCTGAAGGCAGCGACTGCATCAGCCGGGCGCGCGCGGCGATGAGCTGGAGCCCTTCATCCAACGTGAAGACGCCGGCCACGCACGCGGCCACCAGCTCGCCCACCGAGTGTCCCATCACGAAGTCCGGGACGATGCCCCACGCCATCCACACCCGCGCCAGCGCGTACTCCAGCGCGAACAACGCCGGCTGCGTGAAGCCCGTCGCGTCCAGTCGCGCGCGGGCGGACTCGTCTCGCTCGGACGGGTACAGCAGCCCGAGGAGTGACTGACCCAACAACGGTGCCAGCACCTCGTCGCAGCGCTGCAGCGTCTGACGGAAGAGCGGCTCGGTCCGGAAGAACTCCTCGCCCATCCCGAGCCACTGCGAGCCCTGGCCCGTGAACAGGAACGCGATGCGCGGCGCGCCTTGGACGCGCTGCACGTCACGTCGCTCGCCGAACGTCCGGAGCTGCTCGCGCAGGCCCTCATGCGAGTCCCCGAGGACGGCGAGGCGGTGCTGGAAATGCGTGCGCCCCGTGTTCGCCGTGAAGCAGACGTCCTCCACGGGCTGGGCCGCCAGCTCGGCGCCACCCAGTGCTTCCTCGTAACGCTGCGCGAGCGCCGCCAGCGCGTCCGGACTCCGGGCAGACAGCGCCAGGAGGTGGACGGGCCTCGGGAACTCCTCCGGGGCCCTGGGAGGCTCGGGCGGTGCCTCTCCAACGAGGACATGCGCGTTGACCCCACTGAGCCCGAACCCGCTGATACCCGCGACCCGAGGCCCCGCGGGCCACGGCGTCATCCGCGTGGGCACACGAATCCGCAGTTGCTCCCAGTCGATGGCCGGGTTGGGGTTGCGCAGGTGCAGGTGAGGAGGAATCTCGCCATGGCGCAGCGACAGCGCGACCTTGATGAGGCCCGCGGCACCTGCAGCCGACTCCAGGTGGCCCAGGTTCGTCTTCACCGAGCCGACCAGGAGCGGCGCCTCGGCGCCTCGCCCCTCGCCGAGCACCGCGTCCAGGGCCCGCAACTCGATGGGGTCTCCCAGCGGCGTCCCCGTCCCATGCGCCTCCACGTAGCGCACGTCGGAGGGAGCGAGGCTCGCGGACCTCAGCGCCCTGCGCAGCAGCTTCTCCTGCGCGGGTCCGTGGGGCACCGTCAGTCCACCACTGGGCCCGTCATGATTCACCGCCGAGCCCCGCACGACGGCGTGGATGCGGTCCTTGTCCCGCAGCGCATCCGAGAGCCGCTTGAGCACCAGGACGCCGCACCCCTCGCCTCGCCCGTACCCGTTGGCGGACGCATCGAAGGTCTTCGAGCGACCATCCGGCGCCAGCGCTCGCATCTTCGACAGGACGATGTTGTTGTCCGGATGGAGGATGAGATTCACGCCGCCCGCGAGCGCCAGCGAGCACTCCGCCTGACGCAAGGCCTGGCACGCGAGGTGGACCGACACGAGCGCCGAGGAGCACGCCGTCGCGACAACCATGGACGGGCCCTGCAGTCCCAACACATACGAGACGCGTCCCGCCGAGAAGCTCAGCTCGTTCCCCGTCCCCATGTAGGGGAGGTCCCGCGTCGGCAGCGCGTTGAACGGAACGCGCCCGTAGTCGCTGCTGAGGAAGCCGACGTATACACCCGTGTCGCTCCCGGCCAACGAGCCCGGGACAATCCCCGCGTCCTCCAGCGACTCCCACGCGACCTCCAACATCAAGCGCTGCTGGGGGTCGACGTAGCTCGCCTCACGGGGCGACAGCCCGAAGAACTCGCAGTCGAACGCGGCGATGGGCTGCGAGAGGAAGCCTCCCTCGCGCACGACCATCTTCCACGCGGCGTCGGGGTCCTCGGCGTAGTAGGCCCCCGCGTCCCAGCGGTCCGCGGGCACCGGCCCCACCGCGTCGACGCCCGCGCGCAGCAGCTCCCAATACCGCTCCGGAGTGTCCGCGCCTCCAGGGAAACGGCACCCCATTCCGATGATGGCGATGGGCTCCGAGCGCGCATGCTCCAGTCCCTCCACCTTCGCCCGGAGGGTCTTGATGGCCAGGGCCGCCCGCTGCAGGGGCGTCAGCTCCTCCGTGGCGGAGGACGTCGAGTCGTCGGGCATCGCGTGGGCCTAGGTCGAAGAGGCGACGAGCTGCGCGGGGCCAGGGCTCACGGCGGGCCTGGCCCCCAGACGGGCCCAGTCGATGGTGCCCAGCTGCGCGGCCATCTTCAGGTCGATGATGCGCTGGCGCTCCGTGCGGTCGAGCACGAGGCTCAGGTGCTTCGCGCCCTCGCGGATGACCCAACCCCACTCCAGGAACCGCGCGAGCATCGCGTCGAAGTCCGCCGCGGACATCGGGCCTCCCTCTCGCGACTCGTTCACCTTCTCGAGCCCGACGCGAGCACTCTGGATGGAGTCCATCGCCTTCAACAGCCGGACACCGTCCACCGTCACCGCCGTCTCCAGTGATGTCCCGCCCCGCGTGTCCAGCACATGGGACACGCCATCGCGCGTCTTCAGCTCGAGCGTCACACCGCGGCTGTACCCGTCGCGCCACTCCTCGGTCCGCTTCAGCGTGTCCTGGAGATAGACCGTCGGGTCGATGTCGCCCTCGAGGTCGTAGTCGAAGTAGTAGGCGATGCGCCGGCGCTCCTCAGCGGGCAGCGCGGCGTAGACATAGTCATACGCCCACTTCTGGCGGACGTTCTTGAGGTTGTACTTCTCCGGCGTCTTCCAATACGGCGCGAACCGGTCCATGCGGATGCGCCCGCATCCCCCAGGCGGCGGCAGATGGACCAGCGAGGGCATCAGCCGGGCCATCTCCGCGTACTCCTCGGGTGCCTCGCCCGGGAAGCCGAAGAGGATGTTCCAGTTCACGTTGATGTCGAACTCCTCGCACCACTTGATGAGCTGGATGTTCTGCAGGCGCGTGGTGCCCTTGTCCATCAGCTCGAGGATGGGCGTGCTGAGGCTCTCGATGCCCGGCTGCAACTCGGTGACACCACCGGCGACCATGAGCTCGAGCTGATCCTTCCGGAGGTTGCTCTTCGTCTCATAGAACATGGTGATTTCATCCCCCTGCTCGATGAGCGCGGGGAACACCGACTTGATGTATTTCAGGTCCAGGATGTTGTCGGCCATCATGAAGAAGTTGAAGCCGTAGCGCCCCGCCAGCGTGCGCAGCTCCTGGACGAAGCGCCCCGGGTCCTTGCTCCGGTACGCCATGCCGGAGCCGTTGAGGCCGCAGAAGGTGCAGTGCGACTTGGCTCCCCACCAGCAGCCCCGCGACGACTCCGCCGTCAGGTTGGCGCGCTTGGCCATCGGCATGTCCTTGATGGCGTCGAAGTAGTGGTCGAAGTCCGGCATCGGCAGCGTGTCCATGGCTTCGAATGGCGGCGCGGCCACGTAGCGAGGCTGCGGGCGTCCGCTCCGACGATCCAGCACGCCCTTGACCAGGTCGACGATGACGCCCTCGCCCTCCCCCGAGACCACGTGGTCCATGAAGGGGAAGTTGTCCGAGAGCGCCTTGCCCATGTCGGCCTCGCAGTTGGCGCCCCCCATGATGAGCGTCAGCTCCTCGCGCGGGAGCAGCCGGCGCAGCTCCTTCGCCAACGCGAGCGAGGCGACGCTCTGCTGGAACGTCGAGGTGAAGCCGATGACACGCGGCTTGTCCGCGAGGATGTCCTGCGCCCACTGCCTGACGATACGAGGGCTGTCCTCACGCAGGGCGCGAATGAGCTCGCGGGCGCGTCCCCAATGCAACGCCTGCTCACGCCGCGCGCCTCCCGAGGTGGCGCCCTCCGTGTGCTGCTTCACCTCCAGCAGCGGGGTCAGGCGGTCCGCGTACTCCTCCCAGTTCGAGGCCGCGTCTCCCCACAGCGCCGGAGCGAAGACCATCTCCCCCAACAACAAGTCCGGCGAGGCCGGGAGGAAGGCCATCTCCCCCGCGAGGATCTCCGGGGGCGTGGCGTAGGAGAGGTAGTAGTAGAGCTCCCACCCAATCTGTCGCATGAACTGGACGTTGAGGTAGCGGACATCCGCCTGGATGCCGCTCCTCCCGAGCACCCCTATCAGCGTGCTCACGCCCAGCGCGGGCTGGTGTTCGGGGAGGAAGGGAGCGACGACGAAGCGGACCTGAACGGAATCACCAGACACGTTCCACTCCTTTGCGAATCTCAACGCAGGGCTTCGTAGAGAGAACCCGACAGCTCGCCGATGCTCTTGCCCCCCAACAACTCCTGGAGGGGGAACTCCACCTGCAGCTCCGCGTGCAGCAGCTTCTTGAGCTCCACGCCCATCAGGGAGTCGAGCCCGAGCTCGTGCAGGGACTGCTCGGGCTCCGGGAGCTGGGTGGCGCCCAGCTCCAACACCTTCGCCACGCGCGCGCGGAACCACTCGAGCACCGCGCTCCGCCCGTCCTCCGCGGAACCCTGGCGCACGCGACGCAGCAGCTCGCGCCTCAGCTCTGCGCCCGCGTGGCCCGCGCCCGCCTCCCCGCCGAAGTCCGCGAACAACGGCGGAGGGCCGTCACCGGGAAGGCCGCCGAGGAAGGTGGGCCAATGGATGGGCATCACCCCGACCACCGCCGGCATCGGGCCGAACACCTGCTCCAGGATGGCGAACGCCTGCTGCGTCGGCACCAGGCCCACGCCTCGCTTGCGCATGCGCGCGTCCAGCGCCGCCTGCGTCTCGTCACCAGGCTGCGTCCAGGCGCCCCAGCTCGAGCTCTGCCCGGGCAGTCCCTGGGAGCGGCGGTACTCGGCGAGCCCGTCCAGGAAGGCCGTCGCCGCCAGGTGGTTGCCCTGCCCCGAGGCGCCCATCAACGACGTGGAGGAGGACAGCGAGAAGAAGAAATCCAACGGTGTGCCCGCGAGCCACCGGTGCAGATTCCAGGCGCCGGAGACCTTCGCCGCGAACACCCGGCCCAGGCGCTCGCGCGTCTGGTGCACGAGGATGCCGTCGTCCACCTCCGTCGCCGCGTGGATGATGCCCCGCAGCGGCGGCATCCGCTTCGAGATGCCCGCCATCACGAAGTCGAGGTCCGAGTCCACCGACACACCCGCGAGCGAGATGATGGCCGCGCCCCGGGCGCGCATCTCCTTCACCTCCTCGGCGGACACGTCACTGGCCCGCTTGCGCCCCAGGAGCACCAGGTTGCGTGCGCCCCGCTCCACCATCCACCGCGCCACCTGGAGGCCCAGTCCGCCCAGCCCTCCTGTCACCAGGTAGGTGGCGTCCGCCTTGAACTGGAGGCGTCCCGCGCCTTCCCAGTCCCACTGCCGATGCCGGGACAACCGCAGCACGTGACGACGTCCCTCGCGCAACAGGACCTGGTCCTCTTCGTCGCGAGAGCGCAGCTCCGTCCACAGCGCCTGCGCACCGTCCTCGAGGTCGCGCTGAGGATCCAGGTCCACCCGGCGGCAGTCGAGCTCCGGGTGCTCATAGGCGATGGCCTTCCCCAGTCCCCAGAGCGGAGCCCCCAACAGGCCCGGGAGCCCCCCCGTGTCATCGGCGCGCTGAGCGCCCCGCGTGGCCATCCAGAGTGAAGGCGAGGCCGGATGGCTCGCGCCCGCCGTGAGCAGGGCCTGGGCGAGATACAGCAGGCCACCGCACGCATCGAGCGTCTCGTCCTGGAGCTGGGCGACCGACAGGCCCTCCGGCTCAGGCACATCGAGGCTCCATAGATAGACGACGTGGGAAGGCACGAGCTCCGCGGCGGACAGCGACTCCATCAACCGGAGGAACGACTCCGGGTTCCGCGTGGGCACCTCGTAACCGCCGTCCTCACGCTGTCGGAACACCTCGCCCCGGTGGACGAAGGTGCAGCGTCCTCCCGCCTCGCCCACGCGCCGCGAGAGCGCCTCGCCCAGCCCGCCCTTGTCGGCGAAGACCAGACAGTGCCCGGGCGACGAGGTGGACTCATGCACACGCGAAGGACTCGCGACGGGCCGCCACCTGGGCGCATACAGCCACGCGTGCGGAAGCTCGGCGTACGGAGTCGCCTGCGTCAGTCGCTCGCGGTTCAGCGCCTCCAGTTGTCGAGGCTCCAGCCCACCGCGCTTCTCGGCGGTCAGCAGCAGATAGGCCGCCGCGCCTCCGCGGAGCAGCCCCCCCATCACCTCGTACGCCCGCGCCACCTGCGCACGCGCGTCCTCGCCCCCCCAGCCGAGCTGCGACAGGCGCGCGTCCATCGCGGGCTCGTGGAGGAAGTTCCCCATCTCGCGGGCCGCGTCCACGCAGTCCACGACGAGGAAGCCATTCGTCGTGAGCCAGGTCCCCAGCTCCTCGATGAGCGGCAGCGACAGTCGCTCGACGTGCGGCGGTGCGAGCCCCGACTTCAGGAACACGTCCCCGAGGACCAGTCGCCCACCCTCCCGGACCTTCTTTCCCAAGGCGGTGAAGAGAGCGCCCCGCTCCTCCGGAGGGCCGAGGGCCTCCAGTCCGAAGGCGACATCGAAGCCCGCCTCCAGGGCATCGGAGTCCAGCCCACCCGTCATGACCTGGAGACGGTCCTCCAGCGCATGGGTGCGCACGCGCTCGCGGGCCGCCTCCACGTCCCGGGGTGAGGACGCATGGCCGATGATTCGGAACGTCCCAGGCCTTCGGGCCAGCGACACCCACTCGCGGCCGTCACCGCCCCCGAAGCCGAGGACTCGCTCACACGCGGTGAGGTCCACCGCCCTGAACAGCGCCCCGCGCAGCTCGCGGTGCGCGTCCTCCAGGAGCCGGGCCTGCTCATCCGTCCGCGGCCCCCGCGCCGCGAGCACCCAGGAGAACGACGCGGCGACCTCCGGGAACGGCGCCAACGTCGCGAAGTCCTCCGTCCCCTCCTGGAGCAACACGTCCAGGCCAGGACGAGGACCCGACACACGAGGTGCCGGAGTCCTCTTCAGCGCCAGCTCCAGCAACGCCCTGCGCTCGGGCGAAAGCGCGGCGAGTCGCTCCGCGAGGATACGTCCCTGTCCCTCTTGTCCCATGAGACCGCCTCCTCGACGACACCTCGCACGCGGTGGGTCCGTGCCCACCGACGTGACGAGGAAGACCGTGGATGCACGACGCGGACGACCTGGACTCAGGTGAGCGTGATCTTCTCCGGACCCGTGGCGCCGGGGCGGCTGCCCGGCTCACCTTCCGTGCTCCTGGGGCTCTCCACCGCGCCATGCGTGGGCTGGACCGGAGGACACGCGGCGCCCGGCGCGTGGGGATGGACGACCTTCTCCCCACGGAGCTTCGCGCTGGCCTCCTCCATCATCTGCTTGATGGTCATCATGCGCGGGCTGAGCGGCGGCTCCGTGCACGAAGCACCTGTCCCGGCGGCGCCCGGCCGGTACTCGCCCCGGATGGCCGAGTCGATGTGCTCCAGCTCGTGGATCTGCGCCTGGAGCAGATGCGAGACAGCCTGCAGCACGTCCTTCTTCGCGCGGAAGAGCTGCTGGATGAAGCCCTTCCCTCCTGGAATCACGGCGTCGACGACCTCCGCGACCCGGGCCCCTTCCTCGGGCTGCGTCTCCAACCGGAAGAAGTCCTTCGGCAAACGCCTCTTCTGCCAGACCATGTTCAAACCCTCTCTTTCTTGAACTCGACGACGAGTCTGTCGCCCTCCAGGCTCGCCCCTGTGGTGGCGAGTGGCGCGACCATCCTGGGGAGCAGGACGTTGCGCCGGAAGGCACCTGCCTGGATGACGAGCTCCGCCTCGCGCCGGGAGAGCGAGACCTCCTCCTTGCGCACGAAGGGGAGCTGGACCTCCAGCGTGTACACATCCACGGCCTGCTTGCCGACGCCCAGGCTGGGATGCGTGCTCCCGAGCCGCGCCGGGTCTTCACCTCGGTACAGCAGCGTCGCGAAGGCCTCGAGCGCCTCCTCCCCGACGATGTCTCGCCCCTGGAGCGCAACCCCTGTCACCGGGATGGAGCCGACGAGGTGTTGCAGGTTCTCCACCGAGGGGTGCCGGGCGAGGGCCGCGTCCTCCCCGACCAGCGCGAGGCGATTGAGGATGACTCCGTCCAGGGCAACGCCTTGCAGGCCGAACGTCGCGCGCGCCCTCCGGAGGCTCTGCTCGGTCCGGTGGTCATGCGTGGTCACCCACCGCACGCTCGTCACCGTGGGCGCTCTCAGCAGCGCGCCCACGTCCATCAGCTTGTCACTGACCCCGTGGAGGACCTCCGGGTTCGCGCGCGACGGCCTCACCCGCCGAGCGCTCTGCTTCGGCGCCCTCGACCTGCGCGCATACCAGCCCACGGCATCCGCGCCACCGACGAAGCGCAGCGCGTCCCCCGCATCGATGACGATGAGGTCGTACGTCCGCGCGCGGCTGTACTCGCCGAGCAGGAGGAGCGCCAGCAACACCTCCAACCCCGGCGTGAGCGCCACCTCCTCCGCCGTCACGCCCTCCAAGCCACCGCCGAGCAGCGCGGCCACCTCGCCACGGCCCTCGCTCCAGCGGCGCTTCAGCTCCGACGCGATGTCGAGCTCTTGGAGGTGCAGGTGGTCCTCGATGCGAACCGGCAGCCCCCGGCCCTCCGGGAGCGTCGGCGGCACCTGGCCCAGGACACCGCTCAGGTCTCGGGAGGCGTCGACGGAGAGGACCAACGTGCGCTGGCCCCGACGCGAGGCCGCCAGGCCTGTCGCCGCCGCCACCGTCGTCCGGCCCGCGCCGCCGCTTCCCGCGACCAGGAGGAGCCGCGTCATCAGGTCCCCACCTGTGAGGGCTGCGTGTCCTGCAGCGAGTCTCCCAGCCAGCCGGATTTCTCGAGCCAGTGCCGCGTGCGCTGGAGCTGGTCCATGGTGGACTGCTGGCTCAGCAGCTGGACCAGCGCCGCCTCGACCTGTCGCGCGTCGTAGGCGGAGATGCGCTGCTCCACGATGGGATCCAACCGGAGGTACTTCTTCCGGAGGATCATCCGGCACTGGTAGTTCACTGCGTCCGAGCCAGCCTCCAGCAACATCTTCACCAGCACCATCGGATCTCGCGTGTCCAACAGCCACCGGGCGAAGCCCCAGTTGGACTCTCCGCTTCGGAAGGTGGGCGAGAGATAGGAGGACATGATGCCGTTGCCCATGGACAGCACCAGGATGGAGTCCAGGCTGGGCGGCTCGGTCGCCAGCGTGTCCACCTGCTCGTGCTTGTTCTTGCGGGAGCTGTTGTTGATGGCCTGCGCCAGCCCCACGAGCGCGGGGTTGTTGGCGAAGAGCCCACCATCCACGTAGCCGCTGCCCCGCTCCTTGAACCCCTGGTAGATGGGATAGGAGAGCGGAGGCGAGCCGCTGCGCATCAGGACATCGATGAGCAGCTCGTTCAGGTCCGGGTCGTTCTCCGGGCCGGTGTTGTGGAAGATCTTCGACTTCCACGTCCGCACGCCCTTGCGCTGTCCATCGAGCTGGAAGCTCGGGATGACGACCTTGCGCTTCAGGTCCCCCAGCCGCGTCGTCATCCCGAAGTAGCCGCCCAGGAAGTCGCGCATGTAGTTCGAGTCGAGGAACGAGCTGGCGCCCGTCAGCGCCAGCAGGGTGCGTCCCAGGGACACGCCCTTCTTGTTCATGGCGACGGCCTCACCCCAGAACTGGAGGCTCAGGTCGTAGGCGGTGTCCGGGT